>JBGTEW010000352.1:0-2909 GCA_041747615.1 Burkholderiaceae bacterium
GGTCCACTCGTACCCGATGAAGGCGGTGAAGCGGCCCGGATCGTTGTAGGCCTCCGCGGCGGCGATCGTCTCCTGCCACGCGCTGCGATACGCGCGCGTACCGGGAAAGTACATGATGTCTTTTGGGAATGTCCCTTGCGAAAAGGCGACAATGATCGCAATAGCGGCTTCCGCGCCCTTGCCGGACTGTACCATGTCGTACCATTGGCGGCCCGTCGGGTTCGCGAGTATTTGAGGGTTGCCTGCGAACAAATCGGGGAAGAAGCCCATATTGTCGGAATGATCCGCGACCACGAGGAAATCGAGCGGCCGCGAGAGCTTCACCGGCTGGCCGCTGGAGGCCATGATCTGCTCGCCGCGGGCAAACCGATACGCATTGCGCGGGTCGATCCGGGCGCCGAACGCACCGGCATCCATGGAGAACGAGGTGTGCAGGTGCGTGTCGCCGAACAACGGCCGCGTGGGGAAATCTCGGTTCGCGTATGGCGAATAAACCGGCGCCCGCTTGTGCGCGGCATCGGCTTTCTCTTTATCCAGCGAGCCGGCGTCCTGCGCCATCGCAGAGACCGCGAGACCGAGCACCAACACCGCCGCAAGCGCCGACCTGTTCAGCAATTCTGCACGCATGACGTCATCCTTCCGGTTCATCGAATCACCGACGAGCGCGACCCTGCGGGCGCGCGGGGTTGATCGAGGGCGCCCAGACGCTCACGCCCGACATTCCTGAAAGCGCCGAGAAATGCAGCGACCTGCGCTTCGCTGCCGTACAGACGGACAAGACCGCGGCCGTGCGCCTCGCCAACGGCAAGCTCGCCCTCTGCGACAGCGCGGATCACGTCCTGGCCCGAGACCACAATCAGATCGCCCGGTCGCGGGCCGCCGACATGAAGCTGCGTGTTGATCCCGCCTTGAATGGCTTCGAATCGCGTCCACAGCATCGGCTCGATCAGTACGAGCGAGAACGACAGCGACGCCGCGCCGGTTGCTGCGTCCAAAGACGCGGCGAGCCGCTCTAGTGATTTCGCCGTCGCGCGGTATTGCGCGCCGAACAGACCAGGCGCAACCGGCTCGTCATCGCGAAGCTGCAATCGCTTCTGCATGACCGCAGCGGAGATCGCGCCGATGACGTGCAGCGCATCGGGATAGGTCCAGTTCAGTGCTCCACGCGCAATCGAGACATCGTCATGATAGCCGCAGGCACGACTGTCTGATGCAAGCAGTAGGGCCAAGAGGCCCGCAATCCATGCAACCCTCGAAGCGAGCCGTGATTGTGCTGGTGAATTGTGCATCAGAATTCCGCGACACGCTCGAACAGCCAGAACATTGCGACGCTGCCGATGGCATACGGCGGCACGAGCTTAGCCCATCTCGGTAACGCCGTCCTATAAGGCGCAAAGATTGCAACGAGCGCGAGCGCCACGCCGACGAAAAGCAACTGGCCGATTTCGACGCCGATATTGAAGAACATCAGCGCCAACGGGATGTGTCCCTCTGGCAGGCCGACCTCGCTCAATGCGCCCGCGAAGCCGAGCCCATGCAACAGACCAAACGCGAATGCCACGATCCAGGGCGCCTTTAGCGCTAGCCCCTGCCGGCCCCGGTAGGCGTATACGATCTCGACAGCGACAAACACAATGCTGAGCGCGATCACTGCCTCAACCGGTTTCGACGGCACATGGACAAAGCCGAGCGTGGCCAGTGTCAATGTGAGGCTGTGCGCGATCGTGAACGCGGTGATCGTCTTGACCAGAAGCCATGTGCCCCGCGCGAGAAACAAGAGCGCCAGCACGAACAAGAGGTGGTCTATGCCGAGCAGGATGTGCTCAACGCCGAGCTTGAGATACATGCCCGCCACAGCCCACCCGCTCTGTGCTTGCGGTACGCTTGCCGCCGGCTGCTGGGACGTCAGGCGTTGCGTCCATGTCGTGCCGTCGGCAAATTCAATCCGCACCAGCGCGTCGGTCATGGTGCCGTCGAGCCCTGCGATCCGCACCACTTGGCCGCGCAACGGATCGAGCGCCCGTAGCCGCCAGGTCTGCAAAGCTGCCTCCCCCGTGGTCCTCGTGGTCATCGGCGCGATGACTTCGGTCCTGCCAGCGAATTCAGGCGCGAGCGCAAGCCGCAACTCGCCTCGCATCGGCGTCTTGAATAGCACGCTAAACTCGCCGGGTCCGTCTTCGCGCAACTCAAGATAAGCGGGTCGCACTTCATGAGCGAACGCGGAGAGCGTCGAGAGCCAGCAAACCATCAGCAACGTCGCAAGCCCGGCAACGTTCTGCGTTCGGCCGCACGCCCACCGGGTGCGGGGACTAGGATCGACTTTCATTGCGCGGCCCGGCTCGCATTAGTCGCTCGCGCAACGAACGGTTTCACATTGTCGTCGATCACAACGTCGTACTTCTTACGCAGCTCGGCGAAATACCTCTCCTTAGCGATCTGCTCCTGATCGCGCCGCCACTCTTCCAAGAGCTGCCCACGCATCTCTGAAAAGGGCTGCGTCACCGAGCCCTGCAACGCTGTGACATGCACGAGGTGAAGGCCAAAACCCGAGGCGACCGGGCCGCTCCACACACCCGGCTTGAGCGCGAACACCGCGTGCGCGAATTCGGGTCCGAATATGCCGGTTACGCTGTGCTCATCCTCGTCCCGGAACTTCGATTCCAGCAGGAAACGATCGCCAATGTCGTCCGCGCGCCCTACATCCGTCGCGTCTGCCAAGCTGGCTAGCACGCCCTTCGCATCCGACGCTGCGTCCGAACGCCGCTCTGGATTGAAATAGACGTGGGTAAACGATATCCGTGCGGCGGTTTGGGAACGTTGGGGCCGGGCGTCGTAAAGGCGTTGGAGCTCGGCCTCGCTTGGCTCCGCGAGCCGCAAGGTGTTCTCAATCAGGAAGTTCAGCTTCGGGG
>JBGTEW010000353.1:0-19768 GCA_041747615.1 Burkholderiaceae bacterium
CGCCGGATAGCGCAGAATGAAAGGAATTCCGCCGGCTACGACCAGAAAGAGGACGATGTCGCGCATGTTTGCCTACGATTAGTCCAGCTTGAAGCTGGCAGCGTGGTGTTCGAGCCAGTGCTCGAGCATCATCAGCACCCACACCATCTCGCCGTAGAACCCCGAGTGCTCGTTCAAACGACTGGAAAACAGATCGTGGACCAGTTGGCGCCGAATGAAACCGCGCTCGACCAAGCGCTCGAGCGCAGTGGCCGCGAACCTAGCCAAGGCTTCGTCTCGGATTAGCCACGGCCCGAAAGGCAGGCCGAAGCCGTGTTTTTTCTTGCGGATCGTTTCATTCGGCAGAAAACCGCGAAGGGCGCTCTTGAAGAAATACCGGAGTGTCAAGCCACGCACCTTCATTGAAGCCGGCAGGGTGAGCGAGAAGTCGACCAGTTCATCGTCAAGGAAGGGAAAGCCGACCGTTTCGTCCGCAAGGTGTGCCGTAAGCCTAACCTTCGGCAGATCACTGTCCGTCAAGGTGAAGCGCCAATCATAAGCAAGCATGCGGTCGATGATCGAGTGGGCAGCGCAGCTCTGATAGGCCGCGCGTTGAAGTTCTTTCGGCTCGCTGACGACCACCCGGTCCAGGAATCCAGGTGTGAAAACGGTCCCGGCGCCGAATCGGTCAAGCAGGTTATAGGTCTCCATGCGCTCAGGCATCGGAAGGCGAGCCTGCGCGACATAGCTGACGATCTTCTTGATTCCCGGCACATGGCGCGGAGTATGTGTTCGAAGCAATAGCGGTTCGATTGCCCAGTGCCGGATCGAAGCAGGAAGTGCGTCGTATGCACCGAACACCTTCTGCTGAGCGTATCGGGTGTTGCCTCCAAACAGCTCGTCACCGCCATCGCCGGCAAGCAACTTGTCAACGCCATTCTCGCGAGCAAGATGAGCACAATAGTAGGCGGGCAGTGCTGACGAGTTCCCGAACGGTTGATCGTAGTGTCCCGCTACCCGCGGAATTGCGCGCACAAGTTCGTCCGGAGTGAGATAGTGCTCGTGGTGCCTGGCGTTGAAGTGTCGCGCAGCGAGGCGCGCGTATGACATTTCATCGTATCCGCCGGCATCGAAGCCGATCGAAAAGGAATCGACGGGTTTGCCGGTCACCTGACCGATTAGGCCGACCACGGTCGAGCTGTCGGTACCGCCGCTTAAGAACGCGCCGATACGAGGTGTGGTGATTTCCCTTTCGACCGATTGCCTGAGCAATGTTCGAAACCGATCGCGTTCCGTTTTGATATCGAAGTTTTCCTTCGCTGCAAACTCAGGCTGCCAGGTCGAGCTCGATTTCACCCCATCGGCGCCAAACGAAAGCTTGCTGGCGGCCTCCATTCGCCAAACTCCGCAAAAAATCGTGCGCGGTGCGGGGATGACGTGAAAGTAGACGTAGTTAAAGATTGCCTGCGGGTCAATCTCGCGTTGACCTGCTTGCGCAACGCTGTCCGCTCGATCGGAAAAAGCAATCCTCGTCTCCTCTACTGAAAAGCAAAGCGGAAACGCTGCAAAGCGATCCGTCACGAGCGTGGCTCTACTTTGCTTAAGGTCGAAGCAAACGATCGCAAAGCGTCCACGCAAGTGATTCAAGCCACCGCCTGCCGCTTCGGTTCGGTTAGCAAGGCCGGCAACGTCAGCTGCGCTGAGAGCACGCATGTCCCGGTCGCGTAATTCACCCATAACGGCCGTAACGGTTTGCTCTCCGACATCAACAGCGCAGAAATTCGATTCCACCTGTATGTGGAACCCCGGTCCTTCGATTGTGATGTTTCCGCCAGCTTGATCGCGCACAAGACGGGGTTGCGTCGCTCGATTTCTATGCGCGAGTTCGTGGTCGAACCAGCCGGCTATGGCCGGCATCGAATGGTCGTTAGAAGAAATGGAATCCAACGCTACCGGGCAAGGCGCTGAAACGCGCCGGGACTTAGAGGAGTCAAATCGGTCATACCGCCCAACTCGACCGAACCGGCCACGTGCAGATACTGGCTCGTCGGCCGTTCATCTTTGGCGAAAGCGCGGGCGGGACCTGCACTGTCGACTAGTGGGCTGCCGGGGCGAAGCCGGTAGTCGAACTTCGAAGCATCTGCGAAGTTATCTGCGCGCGCCTGAACGTTGTTTTTGATCGCAGCCGGAGCCTTGACGTCGAGCTCGCCCCGCCCCACCAGAATGTTGTTGGTGATCGACGCTTCGGCCGGGCCGGACCGCACGGCTATGAAGACGCCGGCCTGCGTTCGATCGCTGACAAGAGTATTAAACATGATTCGAGCCCGGTTGACCTGCCAGCGATAGCCTTCGGCACCGTAGGAAATTATGACCGGGTTCTCGGTCTGCTCGCCTTGCTGGACTAGGTTTCCAATGGCGATGAAGTCGCCTCCGTCCGGGATGTCCATTTCATAACTCGACGACCCGCCTTCACCCGTCAAACGGCTATACCGCACAGAAGTTGCCTTCGCTCTGCTTTTCAACAAATGCCCGGTGCGCGCACGCGCAAAGTAACTGCCACTTACATCGAGCAACGCGATCGTTCCCGCATACAGGTTGTGACTCTGCCCGTCACCGGCGCCGTTATTCAAAAACGTCGAATCGACCACGCGTAACTCGAGGCTCTGATCGTTTGAAGTCAGGATGCCGTTTTCGTTGTCTTCAAAAGTGCACTTGACGACACTCACGCGCCCGCGCTCGATTCGCACGCCGGCGCCGTTGCGATCTGCCACACGCGCGCCGAAAAATCCGAGATTTTCGATCGTCACGTTACCGCCCCTGACGACAAACAACCCCTTTCCTTCGGCTGCCTGAACACCATCGGACACAACCCGGGGTCTCGTCCCGGTGCCGCGAATCACCAGGTCGTTCTGTGTCCAAACGGCAGTGTCTCCGCGATAGTCGCCGGAATCCACTTCGACGGTATCGCCGTCGCGTGCGATCTGGGCCGCCCTTTGCAGCGTGCGAACCTCACGCGCCGGCCCCACGCGTATGACTTTCGCTGCTGCCGCCCGCAGTTCGGGCGACGGTGCGCGTTCCTGAGCAAGCGCATCGTTCGCGAGCAGCGCGTTGACAGCCAGGAAGACGCCGAGCCATTGGCCGGGTAAACGCATAAGCTTCATTAGTGTGATGGCGGACGCAACAGTTCGATATTCATAAACGATACGAAATATTCACCAACGATAGGCATTCCCATTAACAATCGGCCCACCGCCCGCCGGATGCGGGACCCGCCGAAACTGTGCCGCTCGAAACGCGCCACCTGAAAGCCTGCGCCGCGAACCAGATTCTGAAATGTGCGTTCATCGAGTTCATTGAGGTAGCCCTGCTCCTTAAATGACGACCACGCGCGCCATTTGTTCGGCCTCTTGTTTCCGTGTTCGTCGAGGTCCCAATGGCGCGGCACGAACTCCGGCTGATCGTAGATCATCTCGGCGGTGCGAAACATTGCGCGCTCTCCGAATATCACGTGGGCCCACGGAATTGGAATCAGCGATTCCATGTGCGGACCCCACGGGCCTTTGTACGGAAACCATTCGATCAGGCAGCGTCCTCCTGGTCGAAGAACGCGGTACCAATCGCGCAAGATGGCATTAAGAGACATGACGTGCTCAAGACAGTCCAGGGCGAGCAGGGTATCGAAGGATTGATCGGCAACGGGCAGCGCTTCCGTCGAGCCGAGCGTGAAGTCGATGTGAGTTTCCCTTTCTCCGGGGAGTTTCGATAGAGTTACTTTCGCGCGCTCGATCGCGTCCGTGCTGATATCGACGCCTAATATTCGCCGCGGACGCTTTTCTCTGGCGAGAAAGAAAGTCAACTGTCCGTCACCGCAGCCAAAATCAAGAACGTCTTTTCCGGTAACGTGCGCATCGGAAAACGCCGCCCAGCTGGCCGATAGCGAGGCATTGCGCCAGTCTCCATAGGCGCCGTAGTCGACATCGCGCTTATCCGGCGGACGCACGATGAGCCGGCGACTAAGTGCAAAGCACGAGAGAGTGCGGATATCTTTCATGGGCCTTTGTTTCGTTGTTGATCAGTTTGCGAATCCGTCCGAACTTGCGACGGCTCCAACGGCACAAGCTTGCGCCGTCGCCTGTATTTGAGCTACAACGTGCAACGAACCGTTGAGGCGGACACTCAAGTAGCGCCGTCAAAACCGACGAGTTACGATTCCAGCGCCGCATTGTCCACTTTAGTCATCCTCGGCGCTTCGATCACCGCTCTGGCGGTTGCGCGCGATGCGCACAGGTACGGACTGCGGCCGCTTGTTGTGGATTCGCAGGACGGTCCCGCGTTCCACAGTCGCTGGGTGAAGGGCGTCAAGCTGGCGTCACTCGCACCGGAGGTCTGGGCCGAGCGAGTGTCGAGCCTGGGCAGCCCGCACGCTGCATTGATTGCCACTTCGGACCACTGGATTCGTTTCCTGATCGACCATCGTAGGCGGCTCAGCGCATCGTATCAATTGATCGTGCAGCCCGATGATCTAACGCTCGAAATTTGTTTGGACAAGTGGGCTTTCGCCGAATGGTGTGCCGCGTCGGGGCTGCCTGCTCCTGTGGCCTGGACTCCGGGCCGGGACCCGCGTCCGGCGTTGCTTGCATTTCCGGTTCTGCTGCGTCCGCTGCGCACTCTGCACAGCATTCCGCAATCTACACTTCCGAAAGCCGTGCAGGTACATGACGAGGCCGAGCTGACGCACTGGCTGCAGCAATTTGCCATGCAACAAGCAATCCCGTTAGTAACCGAATCCCTATTGGGCCGGCCACTCGAGCAATACTCGATACCATTTGCGCGCCGCGCCGGAATAACATTGCTGTTTTCCGCACGCAAGGTGCGTCCTCCCGCCGAAATGTGTCAAACCGGCACCTGCGTAGAGATGTGCGTGGATGAGCGCGTCGTTCAACTTGCGCGCACCGCAGTCGAACGCCTCGACTATTTCGGAATCGGCGAGGTCGAACTATTGCGCGACACCGCAACCGGGAAAGACTACCTGATTGAAATCAACGCACGACCCTGGTTGCAGTACGCGCTGGCGCCGGCGTCGAATCACAACTTTCTGGGGCTGGTGCTCGGGCTTCCGGCAACGGGCGCCATGAGCGCTGTGCAAACCGGGCGGACCTGGGTCGATCTGTATCAGGATCTTTTCGTTGCGTTCTCGCGCTCGATCGGCGTGGTTCGCCACGGGCATCTGGGGCTGGTTGCGTATCTTTTGTCGCTTACTCGTTGCAATGTTTTTGCGCTCTTCGATTGGCGCGACCCGCGCCCGTTTTTGCGGTCGTTGCGGCATCGATGAGGCGAAATGCCTTGATGTTTGCCTTCCACTTTCCGCCGTTTGCGCAAAGTACCGGAGGCATGCGTACGCTCAGTTTCGTGCGTCATTTACCCGATCACGGATGGCATCCGATTGTGTCGACCGCGCGCGATTATGCTTATCCCGAAATCGACCCTCGCAGTATGTCAATGGTGCCGCCGCGCGCGCAGATCGTGCGCGCTCCCGGGCTTGATATCGCGCGCCATCTTGCGATCGCCGGGCGCTACCCAACGTGGCTGGCGACGCCAGACCGATGGAACACCTGGGCGCTCGCAGCGTTCATTACCGGGCTCGTTTGCATTCGCCGCCATAACCCGGCCGTTCTCTGGGCTACGTTTCCGATCGCGAGCGCGCTGCTGGCTGCGATGGCGCTGCACAAATTTACAAAGATTCCGCTGATCGTGGACTTACGCGACCCGCTGGTCTACGAAGGTTGGCCCGACGATCCATGGACGCGTGCAACATATGGCAAGCTCGAAAAGCGGATGGTTGCGATGGCCTCGGCCATCGTTGTGACGACACCGGGTGCGCACCGACTTTATATCGAACGTTATCCGCGTTTGCCGGTGTCACGCTTCCGAATCATCGCCAATGGCATCGACGAGTCGATCGAAGTTCCAATTCCTAACAGCCGGCGCGCGGTTAACAACGGGCCAATCTTGTTGATACACAGCGGATTGATGGAAGTACCCGATCGCGACCCAACGGCGTTTTTCGAGGCACTGTCTACTATGCTGACGCAGGGCGATATCGCAATGGACACGTTGCGCGTGGTGCTGCGTGCACCAGGCCGCGAAGAAGAGTATCGCCGCCAGATTGCAGCGCTTGGAATTGACGTAGTCGTTTTCGTTGAAGATCGCGTTGCGCGCCCACAAGCTATTGACGAGATGCGCAGCGCCGACGGGTTGCTGCTATTTCAGGGGGCGCAGTGCAATCGGCAAATACCAGCGAAGGCCTACGAATATCTTGCATGCCAACGCCCGATCATCGGACTCGTTGATTCACACGGAGATACACACGACCTAATCGCACGCCAGTGGCAGGTGCCTTATGTCGCCGACATGCAGTCCGCCACCGCTATTGCCGAGGTGCTGCGAAAATTCATTGGCGATCTCCGGCGGGATGATGTCTTCATTCCGACCGCTAACCTGGTTGAAAAGCATTCGCGCGCAGCCGGGGCTGCCCAGCTCGCAGAGTTGTTCGATGAAGTGTCGGGTGGGGTTGAGGATGATTAGTACGCCAAGGCGGGTTGCGAAAGAGATTCTGGTTCGAGCGGTGCACGCGCGCAACGAGCGCGACCGCAGCCGACTGCAGCAGGCCAATGGCATCGCACCGGCCGAGTGGGGTGCGTCGGTTAACGACGCCGGCAACCTCGCGATCGATGGAGTGGATATCGCAAAGCTTGCCAACGACCACGGCACACCGCTGCACGTCGTCAGTCACACGCGGTTACTCGCGGAATACGAGCGCTTCGAGACAAGCTTCAAGAGCCTGTATCCGAAAACGGCCATTGGCTATTCATACAAGACCAATCCGCTGCCCGGAGTGATCAAGGTTCTGCATGGGGCCGGGGCGCTGGCCGAAGTCATCTCTCACTTTGAACTGTGGCTTGCACTCGAGCTCGGCGTGCCACCGGAGCGCATCATCTTCAACGGCCCGGGCAAGACACGCGATGCGATCAAGCTCGCGGTGCATCACGGCATAGGCATGATCAACGTCGACGGTCCTGCAGAGATTGAAGAGATAGCGGACGCGGCGCTTGCCGTCGGCCGCAAGCAGAATATGGGAGTTCGAGTCATTACGTCGGTTGGATGGTCTTCACAGTTCGGCCTTGCGATCGCTTCGGGTCATGCCATGGCCGCGTTTCGCGAAATGCTTCGCCATCCCCAACTGAATCCGAGCGGGCTGCATTTTCATCTGGGCACCGGTATTAGGGACACGGCGATCTACCTGCAGGCGGTGCGAGAGACGCTCGAATTCGCACAGGCAGTCCGGTCGCAGCTTGGAATCCAGATCACGCAACTGGATCTTGGCGGCGGTTTCGGCGTGCCGACTGTTCGCCCGTTTACCGAATGGGACACTCGATTGACATTGAACGGGCGGCCGGCAGGACCGGTCGACGTGGCCGCGGCGGCTCGTCCTGCTGACTACGCGCGCGGGATCGTCGAACTGATAACAAAATACCATCCGGTAGACGCGGATAATTCACCGACCATCATCTTCGAGCCCGGCCGCGCCATTACCAGCAGCGCGCAATGCCTGGTGCTGCGAGTGCTCGCGGTAAAAGAGGATCCCTTGGGCGTGCGCAACGTGATTCTCGACGGCGGTAAAAACATCGCGATGCCGCTTGGCTACGAGATCCATGAACTACTCGCGGTCAACAACGCCGCAGATGCGCGCGCGTCGACCTACAATTTTTACGGACCGCTGTGCCATCCCGGCGATCTTCACTTTCAGTCAAAAACATTTAGGACGCTGTCAGTGGGCGATCTAGTCGCAATCATGGATGCCGGCGCGTATTTCATTCCCAATCAAATGAACTTTTCGCACCCCCGACCGCCTGTAGTGATGGTGAACAACGGCGGCAGTTCGCTACTGCGCCAGCGAGAGTCCTTCGACGACATCGTTCGGCTCGATCAGTTACGTGCGACCGCTTCGAAACGCCCCGAATAGGGGGCCATCGCGCGTTTTGGTTATTTAGAGCCGTTTAAGGGTGCGGACGAGCTGCCCTTTTCTAGGGGGAATGCTTAGAAGCGCCTGCTAAGTCGGCCCGCTGCGATCATCCGTATAACGTAATGCGCTTAGGTCGAATGCGGGAATTGATCCCGGCGGCTCGAAAGCGTCAAATGCTTCCCTCGAACGCGGCCGATGATGTACCCATGCTGGGTTCGGAGTCGTGCGAAAAAACCGCCCTCATGATCGGAGTTCCTAAAAAGTGCATGATCGCCGCAATGTTTTAGGTTTTGGGTTGGCTTCCGGAGCACTTTTGCTTCTCGGTTGCGATTTCAGTGATCAAGATGCCTCGGCTACTGCAGCGCCTGCGCCCGCTGCTGCTTCATCTGCCTGGGTCGTCAATCCTCCGTCGTTTGTAGTCGGTAGCAACGGAACGTTCAACCTGGCAGCCACTTTGCCGAACGAAGTTGCTCGCGGCGGTGTATTTGGAGTTAGTGCCTCCGGCGCTCCGCTTCCGACAGGGATGACGCTGACGCCCGCAGGAATATTGTCAGTCGGAACCGCCAGCGTCGGCAGTGTGACCGGGGTCGTTTTTACCTACTCGTCGTCCTGAGCACCGCTCGGATCTCGCCTAAGCCGTGCAGTGTGTCCGACGGCGGCATCAACCATTCAAAGAACAGCGGACTCAAGTGATGCAGCGACGCCAGTTTTTAAAAAGCACATCGGTCGCGTTGGCCGCGACTTTGAGCGGTTGCGGCGGTGGTGAGAGCGGGGTCGCGGCACAAAGCGGTACGCCCACTTCACCGGCGCCAGCACCCGCGCCGCCCCCAACTCCTGCTCCGGGGCCGGCAGCTGCGCCGCTACCAGCGGGCAGATTTCTCGATGTACCGTCTCAGCTTAACGAGCAGCAGATGTACGACAACGTGCTCGGCTGGTCGTGGACCGCGAGCGACAAGACGCCAACATGGGGCGCGAATCCGGGGCCGATCGGTGGCGTGAACCTCACCGACGACACCGAGGGCGACGACCTGTGGAGTCACTATCAGGCGTACAAGCGGACCGGCAATCCAATTCACTTGCAGTGGGCGCAGCGCTGGCGCGACTGGTTCGTCAACGGCAACTTCTACAACCAGTGGGCGAATCAGGGCGACGGCGTCGAACACACGTTCGGGTGGGGACTCGCGTTGTGGGGCGTCGAGCGCAGCGATAGCGCCGCCCTCGCGGCACTGGAACAGATCGCCGCTCGCATCGAGCAGATGTATACCGGCATCGGCCCCGGCTATCAAATGTCCTTCTACGGCAACCGGATGCGTGCTCGCCATCTGCTCGTTGCCTGCTATCAGGCGCAAGTCAATCCGATCGCACGCTGGACCAACCTGCGCGACCTGATCGTTCTGCGCTGGCTCCAGTCGCCCGACTGGGAGGACACCAAGAACAGCCCCATCATTGTTGGAGGCAGCTACTTCCTTTCCGATAATCCCTATGGCAATTACGCCACAGGGCAGCGGGTTCAGAGTGCCTTCAGCTACGGGATACTGTGCGAGGCGTTCTGGCGCGTGTATCAGCAGACCGGCCGCACCGACGTGCGCGACCGCTTGATTGCGATGGCGCGCTTCATCAATTACTACTGCGTCAATCCGGCCAACGTCAACGGCATGTCCGGTTCGTGGTGGGGGCACAGTGCGGGCCGTTATCACCACCCGAACACCAACAACGCGAATACCAACCCGAACGTAGCGCCATCCGACCCGACCTATCAGACGGCGATCGTCAACGCGCTGGTGATCGGCTACAAACTGACGGGTGAGGCGGCGTTTCTCAACAAGGCCAAGGAGCAGTTTCGCAAGGGCACGCAGTACGTCGACTACGGCGGTGCCGGCGCACCGAAGCAGCCAGACAACCTCGTCCATCACTATATCGACACCCTAGACAATTCCGGCGGCTACTTCGCCTACAACAAGGGGGAGCTTCAGTACAGCTATCTGCTCTTCGAGAATGGTGGTGCACCTTCTGTAGAGGCTCGGTGACGAACATTACTAACCTGTCGACGTGGAGTGCCGGCTTCTGCCCGGATCCGCGCTGGGCACTTATCCAAGGAACAAATGATGGCACTCCTGACTTCTAGTCCCGCGACCGTTTCTGTCACCTCGTTCCCGTACCCGCTGCCAAACTCCGCAGGGCAGGTGGTGTTCATCGGCACCAACCTGCCGCGCGATGTGCGACCGAACACCCACTCGGTTTACCAATGGGACTACGCCAATTTCGGCTACTACGGTGGCGGCGCGTTCATTCAGGACTACTCGGCGGCCGGCGCGTTCGTTATTGCGGGATCGGGCGGTCACCTTGCATCGCCCAACCTTGGCGCGGCGATCTTCGACTGTGCCGACGCCACATGGAAGCGGCTCGATAACGCGAATGGCGTGCCCTACACGAGAGGCGATGACTATCCGCCCGGCTCATTCGACGCGAACGGCGTGTTTCCGGGCACCACCTGCCCCGGACCGTCGCACCAGTACGGCATGCAAAGTCAAATCAGAACTTCGCAGGGCGGCGGTCCCAAGGGCTCGTTCATATTTCTCGCGGGCAGCGCACAAACCACTACCGGAGCCAGCGGGTGCGACGCTTACCGCATGGACCTTGATACAAGGATGTGGACAAAAGCTGCGACCAATAATGCCGTGGCCTATACCACTGGCGGTCAGCAGAGCGCTTTCTACGATCCGACCACGAACCGCTATTACGCAGCGCCCGGTACCGCTTTCGGGAACGGTGATATGTCGTATCTGGACGGCAACGACTGGACGTGGAAGCGGGTTTTCTACCCGTCCGTTCAAGGAAACGGCTACTACACAGCGGCGGGCTTCATTGACCTGCAGCGGCGCATCATGGCCCTGTGGGATGCGACCGGCCAACGCTTCATTGCGATGGACTTGAACAATATATCGGCGGGCTTCAGCGCGCTCGGCATGACCGGCACCGGGATGAGCAGCGTTCATCTGGATTGCGGTTGGGCTTACTACCCGCCGGACGGCTGTTTCTATCACATGAACTCGCCCTTCGATACCCCGAACGTGCTTCTTAAACTGACGCCGCCCGCACTGAGCGGTAACAAGATGACTGGGTGGGTGATGAGCAACATAACTTCGACGTTGAGCGCAGTAACGCCACGTCGTCAGTGGTCCGGTGCAAGCAATAACGCGGTTCACCACAACTCTTTGTTCTACGTGCCCGCGATCCAGCGCCTTGCGTGGATTGCCGGCGACGCTGCTCAGGTCGCCATCATCAAGCCGTCATGATGCAGCCGGTGACTTGCGCGTGCGCCCACTGTCGGGCCATGTGCGAGCAATCGACCTGTCTGCCGACACCGGACGAGGCGCGCAATTTGATCGAGGCGGGCTACCGCGATCGGCTGGTGATTACCGCTGGATAACGCCGATCCCCGACGCGGTCGAGCCGGCTCCGAAGGGTAAGGAAGGACAAACGCAGCACACCACCATGGGTCGGCGAATGCACGTTCCGGCTGCCAGATGGGCGCTGCGATCTACATAAGCGCGGACTCAAGCCACTCGAAGGACGCCTCGCGCGTCACGACCGGCCTTGGATTCCGATCCGTACCGAAGTGCTGCGATATTGGGTCAACCACGACCCGGCGGCAATTTTGAAGGCGCAGGCTCGGTAGACCGGGCGGGGCTGTCCAAACCTGACGCCGCCCGGGCGCGTCTAAGCGCCTGGCGCGCTAGCAAGCGAATCGGAGCTCGCCGCGCCGTTCACTTTCTGAAAATCCACTTACGCGACACAAGATAGTTGAACACGAGCGCACTCAGTGAACCTATGGCCACGCCAATGACGATGTTCACGGCATTGGAACCTAAGAAGCTTATCCATGCTGCGTATAGGCCGACGTTGATCAGCGCACCTATTGACGTAAGCAACACATACGGCAACCAGGTGGAGGAGCCGGCAGAAGAACGAAATGTGAAGCGCCGATTCAGCCACCAAGTGATGCTCGCTGCCACCAAAAAGGCGAGGGCCCGGCTTGGCAGCGGAGCCCATCGAATCCCCTGCGTGAATGCCAGGGTCAGTCCGGCGTCGGCTATAAAACCAATCGTGCCAACGACGCAGAACCGGCCCAACTCCCCTAGATCTTTCGCCACTATCAGTTCTGGCGAAAAGGTATCTGCAAGTAAATAAGGCGCTTCAATTCCTGGCGACCGCGCGTTACGCCCTCGAGGACAAATCCTGCGGTAAGCGCCAACCACGCCAGGATCATGGTTCCGGTGGCCAGTATCGCGGTCGGGAAGCGCGGCACGAGGCCGGTGCGAACCCATTCGAGAACGATAGGTATACCGAGCGCGATCGAGCCGCCTGCAAGAGCTGCGGCGAGCACTGCGAAGAAAGTTAACGGACGTTCGTATTTATATAAAGCCAAAATCAAGCGAAGTATTCGCAATCCATCTTTGTAGGTTGACAGCTTGCTCGCCGATCCCTGCGGACGAACGCCATAGGGCGTCTCGACCTCAGCCACCGGCATACGCAATTCCAGCGCATGCACAGTCAGCTCAGTTTCTGTTTCGAATCCGCGCGAGAGTGCCGGAAACGATTTGACGAAGCGGCGCGAGAAGACACGATATCCGGAAAGAATGTCGGTGAAACTCTTTCCGAACAGCCAGCGGACGAATCCGGTGAGCATCGCATTGCCAAATCGATGGCCGCGCCGGTAGGCCTCGTCGGCAGTGTGTACCCGACAACCGACAACCATATCGAGCTGCTCATCGAGCAGTCGGCGAATCATTGTCGGCGCACTGGCGGCATCATAAGTCGCATCGCCATCGACCAGTACGTAAACGTCGGCGTCGACATCGGCAAACATCCGCCGGACAACATTGCCCTTTCCCTGACGGCGCTCGTCACGCACCACAGCGCCCGCGCTGCGGGCAGCTTCGATCGTATTGTCGCTGGAATTGTTGTCGTAGACGTAGATCGTTGAACCCGGCAGTACGTCGCGGAAATCCAGCACCACCTGCCCAATTGCAGACTGTTCGTTGTAACAGGGAATAAGGACAGCCACGCGCAGACTTGTCCGCAACGGCCGCTCAAAGGCCTCGATGGTCGATGCAGCGAGTTTCGCGGGCATCACTTCGCCTCGTCCACCGAATAGATCACAATGCGGCCGCCCGGCAGAAGCAGTCGGCGCGCAACGTCGCCTGGCAGGTAACCAGCTGCACCGATCGCTTGCAGGGTCCGGCCGAGCAGGCGTGGCTTCGCCTCAATCACTTTAAGTTGAGTCCATCCGCGCCCCGGCACGAAGTCAGAAGCTCGCTCCTTGCAGCGCGCAAAAGTCGCGCACTGCGCCACGCGATCGGCGCTAAAGAAGGCAAGACCGCCAGGCGGCGCTCGCTGCACGATAATGCGGTCCATCGAAACTCCGGCAAGGTCAAAAAAGTACTTTGATCTTTCGGCGGTTTCGGGATCGACATGGATTGATTGCTGCGGATGTTCGCTGATCCACGCGACGAGTTGCCGCTCGACGTAGCGGGGATCGATGTTCTCTACCGACAGCGCAACCGCACTCGCCAGAATGTAGCCGGAGACGAGCATTGCAAAGAGCGTTCGCCGTCGCTGTCTCCACAGCGCCGCAAGCCACCAGCCGACGATGACCGACGCACACCACGCAGACAGAATGAAGTAGCGTGGAACAAGATACAGCTTTGGATTGAACGCGACGAACAAGAACGACACGATGCCGAGCCCGCAGATCAAGGCCAGCACGTCATTACTCTGCTGCCTCCTGTGGCGCCATGCGTAAAAACCTGCAGGAACGAGGAGCCAGAACAGCAGCGTGTACTTTTGCGAGATAAACAGGTTCAGCAGCGGATCGAGAAAGACATTCACCGATACGTTTCCCTCCTTGTCAAGGAATGCCCCCGTCGCTGCCACTCGGGCGACTTCGGCGAACCGATCGACGCGGTCGTGATTAAGGTCCACGTCAAAGCGATAAGTAACGTTACCGGTCATCATCGTCAGATACGCCCAATCAGCAGCAATCACGGCGGCAAAACCCATTGCGAGCAGCAGGTACCGAACCCTCGGCGCAGCCGGGCGCATAACAAATACGAGTCCAAAAAAAAGTACCGCCGCCGCTGCGGTCTGCCTGTTTACAAAAGCTAGTCCAAGGAAAAATCCGCTCGCAACCCACAGGAAATAGCGCTGCGGCTCTCTACGTGCTCCAACGAAGAGCCAAAAAGAAAGGGAAACCAGAAACAGTTCCGGGATGTCGGGATTCAAATATGTCGCAACGACGACGAAGCCCGGAAGAACGATCACCAATGCGCTCGAGACGGCAGCAGTGGATGCACCAAAGTAGCGAAACAAGTACGCAGTGTTGACTGCAACGAACCCGCTGAAGTACAGCACGTTGATCAAGCTGACCGCCCATTCGTTGAAGCCAAGAACCTTGATGGCGAGCGCGGTGGGAATCGTGATCGTATGACGCAGCGTCCAGTGACTGTCTCCGACATAGGGAAATTGTTGCAGCCAGCCCAGTGCTCCGGTCAGGTATTCTGCATCGTCGCTAGCTTGAAAGCCGACGTGAAATACGGCTGTCAAAACCAGCGTCACGGCGACGAGCGCAGCCGTCGTCGGAACCATCGCAGCGTTTCGCATCAGGCGAGGCATCGGGGTGATCTGCACGGCATTTCCGCCAGCGATTGCAACTCGAGAGTCAGCGGGTCGGGCATGTCCAAGGTGTGCGGGACTTAAGGCGTGAAGGTTACTTTAGCGCCATGCCCGGCAGTGTCCCGCACAAGGTAACGGCACCTTCCTTACACGGGGATCAAGGCCTGCAACACGTTGCCAGGAAGCCTCTTCTCCACCACTCGCGTCAAAGGAGCCTTTAAAAAGCGGTCATTCGGACTCCTCGCTTGGTAGTCGTCTCACAGCCGCTCGGCGACGCTGGGCGACAGCACGCTGTGGCCGCGCGTATCCGTGAAGGCGCCTCAATGTCGCGCATCGGCAGTCCACGCGCATACATCTCGACCGCCCAGCGTTTCAACTCTTCGGTCTTGCCGCCTAAACGCTTAACTTGATAGCAACGACGACACCCGGCGAACCGCCACCGACTCCGGCGAGCAATGGCTCGATCGTCGCGTTGTCGAGTTTGGTCATCCTGGGCGCCTCGATAACGGGCCTCGCGGTTGCCCGAGATGCGCGTCAACGCGGATTATTACCCGTTGTCGTCGATTCCGAAGATGGCCCTGGGATGCACAGCCGACGGGTGACTGCTGTTCACGTAGGCTCGGCCTCCGAAGCGGCGACGGTTGACCGCGTCGTCAGCCTGGGCGGCCCGCAAGTCGCGTTGATCTCAACCTCCGATCACTGGATTCGTTTCGTGATATGACCCGGCCACCAACCGGTATTACATGCTCCGGTACGAGCTGAATGAAAGCTCAGAACTCGACTACCTCGACGGTGCCGACTGGAGGTGGAAAACCGTACGCATCGGGAACCCGTCTGCCGAAGGGGATAACAAATCGGCGTTTATCGATGACGCGCGCAGACTGTTGATCATGCAGACGTCGACCGGCAAGCTGCGAGCAATCGATCTGAACAACATCGGCGCCGGTCCGGTCATGCTCAGAACGGTGGGGAGTCTGCCGTCGGATAATCAATCGCAGTGGCACCTCTATCCGGCCGACGGCTGTTGGTACACGTACGAGGGCTGGGGCGGCAATACCGTACACAGAATTCGTCCACCCGCGGGAAACCCGTTAACGGAAACGTGGACAGTAAGTACGGTCCAGATCGGAGGGGCAGCCTTGGCATCGCAGGGCGCGCAGGCGAAGGAGGGCGCGGCTCACAACACGCGGTTTTTCTACGTTCGACCGATCGGCTGCTTCGCCTGGATTGCCGGCGAACGCAATCAGGTCGCCATCCTGAAGCCATGACGACGAGTCGAGCTGTTTAACGCCACTGCCCCTGTCGTGCAAGCTTGTCACGCAATCCGGGAAACTGTAAGCCCCCCGCGTACGCTTTGTGCGCGTAAGTCCGGGCTCGCTCGAAGTCGCGCTTTTCGGTCAACAAAAGACCAATGTTGTAGGCGATCACGGGATCGTCCGGGGCGAGCTTCTCGGCCTGTTCAAACCTTGTCAGCGCTTCGTCGTTCCGATTAAGCCGGGCGAGGTACGTCGCATAAATTTTATAGACCTCCGCATCGGTTGGTTTGAACTCGATACCGCGCAGCAGATAACACTCGACCGGAATTAGCAAGCCGTTTGGTTTAGGCGTCTTGTCTCTTAGTGCCAGGCGGACGAGCGCTGCCAGCCCTCGATGATGATTCGGCGAATAACGCACCAGGAAATCGATGTCGGCACCGATCGAACCGGTCATGCCGCGAATCAGGTTTTCGGTGTCGGCGTCGAAGTGATGACCCTCGATCTGTGAAATCCTGAGCTGATCTTTGGCGGCGGTGACGTCCAGCCGCTCTTCCTGCCATCTGAAGGGTTCGCACTCGACCGCAGCCTGCGCCTGTTGGGCCAGGCCGGTTAGGAGGGCAAATACCAGCCAGTGCGGTAAAACAGTGCTCATACTCCCTGCGGGCCAAATGCGGATGCGCGATATTGTAGTGTTCATGAACGTCTCCGTGGATGTCTTCGTTTACCAGATGCTTGCAGCACAAGTCGGACCAGCAATCTGATGTGCGGTTTCGCTGGATTTCTGACTTTCGGGGGGACTGAGCACGGTGCTCTCGAGCATGTCGCCCGTTCGATGGCAAACACGCTGGTGCACCGCGGTCCGGATGATTCGGGCGAGTGGGTGGACCCGGAGACCGGTATCGCGCTTGCCTTTCGGCGTCTCTCGATCATTGACCTGTCACCGGCGGGGCATCAGCCGATGCGCTCGGCCGACGGCCGCTACGTGATCGTATTCAACGGCGAGATTTACAACTTTGCCGAGCTGCGCAAGGAGCTCGAACAAAGCGGCGAGGCGCCGGTATGGCGCGGTCACTCCGACACTGAAGTCCTGCTGGCGATGATTGTGTCGCGCGGGCTCGACAGAGCGCTCGAGCAGTCGATCGGTATGTTCGCCTTTGCGCTGTGGGACACGCACAGTCGCACATTGCATCTCGCACGCGATCGGATCGGAGAAAAGCCTCTGTATTATGGTTGGGCCGGCCGCAGCTTTCTGTTCGGCTCCGAGTTGAAAGCGCTGCGCGCGCACCCGCACTGGAATGCGGAGATCGATCGCGGCGCAGTGGCGCTGTTCATGCGCTACAACTATGTGCCGGCGCCGCATTCGATCTATCACGGGATAGCGAAGCTCGCGCCCGGGCATACCTTGACCCTGCCGTGGCAATCGCGCGAGCCGGTGATCAGGTGTTACTGGTCGGCGCGCGCCGTCGCCGAGCGCGGCTTTGCCGATCCTTTCCCGCACGACAAACAAACCATCGGCACTGCGCTCGACACGCTGCTGCGCGACGCGATCGGCAAACAGATGGTGGCCGATGTGCCGCTAGGTGCATTCCTGTCCGGTGGCATCGACAGCTCCACAGTGGTGGCGTTGATGCAGGCCCAGAGCATGCGCCCGGTCAAGACGTTCACGATAGGTTTTCGGGAACACGACTACAACGAGGCGATCAACGCCGCCGCAGTGGCGCGGCACCTCGGCACCGATCACACCGAGTTATATGTCACCCCAAGCGAGGCGAGGGAAGTCATCCCGAAGCTGCACACGATCTACGATGAGCCGTTTTCGGACTCGTCGCAGATTCCCACTTTTCTGTTGGCGCAGCTTGCTCGGTCGCAAGTAACAGTCGCTTTATCGGGCGATGGCGGCGATGAATTGTTCGCCGGCTATACGCGCTATGTGTTCGGCCAGCGACTGTGGAGCAAGGTTTCGCGGTTGCCTCCCGCCGTCCGGCGCGTCATCGCATCGTTAGTCAGAAAAATATCGGTCGGGCGCTGGGACACGATCGCAAGACCGATGCTTGCCTTGGCTCCGCAACGCTACCGGATCGGGCTAGCCGGAGACAAGATTCACAAGCTCGCCGACGTGCTCGCGCACAAGACGCTCGATTCGCTTTATCGCGATCTGATGTCGCACTGGAAATCGCCGCTCGACATCGTCCTGGCCGACAGCGAGCCGACAACTCTGCTCGACGCGGCCGAGAATCTGGCAATCCATAACCCGGTCGTCAGGATGATGCTGCTGGATCTCGTGACGTACCTGCCCGATGACATCCTGGCGAAGGTCGACCGCGCTGCGATGTCGGTCAGCCTGGAAACGCGCATTCCGTTGCTCGACCATCGAGTGGTTGAATTCGCATCGAGGATTCCGTTGGCAGCAAATCTGAACCGCGACGGCGCCAAGGGCATTCTGCGCAAGGTGCTGTATCGCTATGTGCCGAGGGCGCTGGTCGATCGTCCGAAAATGGGCTTTGCCGTTCCGATCGACCATTGGCTGCGTGGCCCGTTAAGACAGTGGGCCGATGAACTGCTTGACCCGGCGCGCCTGCGGAGGGAAGGGTATCTAAAGCCCGAGCTGATTCAACACCGTTGGCAAGAGCACAAGAGCGGGCGCCGCAATCTGCACTACCCGCTATGGAACGTGTTGATGTTCCAATCGTGGCTGGAAAGCACGCAGCGACGGTGATTCATGTCCGGAGAGACGGTTGCCGGAACGGTTGTAGTCGGGTAGCGATTTTTTTTGCTGTTTGCCACGCCGTATGAGCAACGCACCGCGGCGGTGTTCACGCTCTTAGCGACGCTGCTCGCAATCAATCGGCTTGCGGCAATTTTTTTCTCGGCGAAGCCCACCCCTCTTGCCAGCTGGTTATTGTCGGATCTGCGGCCAGCCCCGCATACAGCGCCGCCAGCCGCTCGCCCTGGACTGCAGCGTTGAACTCGGCTTCGATGTGCGCGCGGCCGGCTTGCGCCATCGCCTGCCATCGTGCCGGATTCTGCGTCAGCCATCGCAGATGCCCGAGAAGGCCGCCTACATCGCGCTCGGGTGCGAGCAGTCCCGACACGCCGTCCTGAACCACGCCTGGGATGTCGCAGTGCAGGCTGCTCACCACCGGCATTCCGGTGGCCAGCATTTCGATGATCGTGACCGGCGCGCCGCCCTCGGTATCGCCGTCGGCGGCGGTGACGCTCGGCGAAACGAAAACATGGTGACGGTACGCTTCCAAATGCAGTTCGACGTGGGGGCGGAAACCCAGCATGCGAACGCAGGCTTCGAGTCCGCAACGCCTAATGGTGGCAAGGATCCGGCGTTTTTCCTCCTGGTTTCTGGGTTGCTCGTCGGCATCGCCGATAACGGTGATCTCGAGCGGAACTTCGCGCCGCAGTTCGCCCAGCGCTTCCAGCGCGTACGGAATCCCTTTCTTTTCCGTGAAGGTCCCCGAGATCAGGACCCGCAGCGGCGTGCCCGGCTGCCATTGCCTGGGTTCGAACCTGATCTGCTCGACCGCCACCCCGAGATGCTGCACCTTGATCTTGTGCGTGGGACAGCCGAGCGCGGCGACTGAGCCGGCGAAATGCGGCCCCTCGCACAGGACCAGATCGACCGCTGCGAACATCTCGCGATAACGCGCGTACCAGACCGGATCGGAAAGCGGCAGATGGTTGACGTCGAACCCGTAGAAGGTCACCACGTGCCTGACCCCCATGCGCCGGGCGTGCCCGAGGTCGGTCCAGCCGCCCGGGCCGAAATGCGAGTGCAGCACGCGCGCGCCGATCGCGCGCCCCAGAGTGATGAAAGAATGCGCGC
>JBGTEW010000354.1:0-3279 GCA_041747615.1 Burkholderiaceae bacterium
GAGGTCGCGCAGCGTCAGCGGCGGACCTTTCGGCGGCGCAGGCGCGACGCCCGGTTTCACAAAGCCGAGCACGACGATATAGGTGATGTACATCACACCCATCATCACGCCGGGCACCAGCGCTCCCATGAACAGGTCTCCGACCGCCATCGACAACTGATCGGCCATGATGACCAGCATGATCGACGGCGGGATCAGGATGCCGAGCGTGCCGGCGCCGGCGATCACGCCCGCGCCGAGTTCCTTCGAATAGCCGCGCTCGAGCATGATCGGAAACGCCAGCGTGCACAGCAGCACCACCGACGCACCGACGATCCCGGTCGAGGCCGCGAGCAGAATGCCGATTATGACGACCGTGATCGCAAGTCCGCCGCGCAGCCGGCCGAAAACCTTGACGAAGTTCGTCATCAGGTTTTCGGCGACGCCGGAGCGGTCGAGCATCAGCCCCATGAAGACGAAGTTGGGTAGTGCAACCAGCACCCAGTTGGCCATCACCGACCATATTCGGTCGACGATGATCGTGAAGCTGGCGTAGTTCTTCAGCAGGAACGTGTCGACGCCGAAGTCATTGAGCAAGACACCGATCGCAGCGAACCAGAGTGCTACGCCGGCCATGATCCAGGCAATCGGGAAACCGGTGAAGATCAGCCCGACAAAAGCGAAAAACATCAGGACGACGAGGATCTCGTAGGATTCCATCGTCAGCCCTTGCGGTACTCGCCTTCGAGGACGCGCGGAAAATTGAACAGCAGCGTCGTGCAGCGCGTCAGACGTGACAGTGCAGTGAGCGCCAGCAGCGCGAAAGCGATCGGGATGAAAGACTTCAGAAGCCACCGGTACGGCAGTCCGCCGGGCGCCGCAGAAACCTCAGCGAAGTCGTAAGACGACTTGGCGTAGCCGATCCCTTCGTAAGCGACCAGCACGACGAACGGCAGCATGAAGAGCGCGAGCCCGGTGAGCTCGATCCAGGCGCGTGTGCGCTCCGACAGCCGCTCGGCGAAGACATCGACGCGTACATGGCGGTCAACGTCGGCACAGTACGACAGGCCGATCATGAAACCGACCGCGTAGATGTG
Organism: Burkholderiaceae bacterium; assembly: GCA_041747615.1. Lineage (GTDB taxonomy): Bacteria > Pseudomonadota > Gammaproteobacteria > Burkholderiales > Burkholderiaceae_F > JACCZX01. The sequence continues at coordinate 1,077 of JBGTEW010000354.1, forward strand.
CCACTGGACTTCTTCGAGCATGATGGAACCGATGCCGAAGCCATAGCGCAGCACGACCTGCAGCACGACCACGGCAACCAAAATCGGCCATAGCCACGACGCGAGGTCGCCGGCGACGATGATGACGCTGTCGATCGCGTTGGAAAAGCGGTTGCGGGGGAGAACGAAAGGTCCTCCCCCGGGAACAGCGGCCCTGGAGGGCGCTACATGGTCCTCAGGCCGCTCCATGCTCGACTATTTCCAGTCGCGCGGCAGGTAGCCCAATTCCTTCCAGATCTTGTGCTGCTTCTGAAATGCCTTCTGTGAGTCGTAGACCTTCTTGAACATCGGGTTGGCCGCGGATTCCTCGGCCATTACTTCGTCGGTCGCCTTCTGGAACGCCTTGAGCACATCGTTCGGCAGGCGGACGGCCTTGACGCCTTCCTTCTGGAACCGCTCGATCGCCGGTCCCTGCAGCGCCTCGGCTTTGGCGATCGACATCGTGACGCCCGCGGTGCACGCGGTTTCGATCATTGCCTGCGTGCCCGGCTTCAGACTGTCCCATGCTTTCTTGTGCACGTACAGATACTGGGACGTCGACGGCTGGTGCCAGCCCGGCAGGTGATAGAACTTCGCGACTTTGTAGAAGCCCAGCTGTTCATCGACAGTCGGCAGCGAGAACTCGGTGCCATCCAACACGCCTTTTTCCAGCGCCTGGAACAGTTCCCCGCCCGGCAGCAGCGTGACCGACATACCGACCTTCTGCGCCACCTTGCCGCCGAGTCCAGCAGCGCGGAATTTGAGACCCTTCAGCTGTTCGACGTTCTTGATCTCGAAGCGGAACCAGCCAGCCGCCTCGGGGCCGATCGTGCCGCAGAAAATCGGCACCACGTTGTGCGGCTCATAAAGTTCCTTGACCAGCTTGTCGCCACCGCCGAAGTAGTACCAGGCGATATATTCGTCGGGCTCGAGTCCGAACGGCGTTGCACCGAAGAGCGCCGAGGCCGGCAGCTTGCCGATTTCGTAGCCCATCCACGTATAGCCGGCCTCGACCTTGCCAGTGCTGACGTTGTCGAACACCGCGAGCGCCGGGATCATCTTGCCCGGCTCCTGCACCGTCAACTTGATCGCGCCGCCGCTCATCTTGTCCAGAACATTGGCGACCCATGGCATCGTGTCGCCCAACGCCGTCAGGTTCGAGCCGAATGCCATCGGCACTGCCCAGCGAATCTTGTCGACCGCGTGCGCGGCGCTGCTTGTGAGCGCGCCGGCGACGAACACCGCCGACAACGCCGCTGCCATCGATTTCTTTCCTGTCTGCATGTCTGCCTCCGGAGGGTGAGTCAACGTTTGATGCGGGTGCGGCGCCCGCTAACAAGAATGCCCGCCGCCGTAAATCAGAAGCGGGCATGATGCCCTGCTTTTAGGTTCAGAGGAACCCCGGCGCGCTTAGCTGGGTCGGTGGAATTGCCGTGACGGAGCGCTGTCAATGGCTGAGAATCTTCGACAGAAAATCCCGCGTCCGCTCGTTCTTCGGATGACTGAAAAATTCTTCCGGCGAGTTCTGTTCGACGATCTGGCCGAAGTCCATGAAGATCACGCGGTCGGCGACCGACTTGGCAAAGCCCATCTCGTGCGAGACGCAGATCATCGTCATTCCCTGATCGGCCAGCTCGATGATTACGTCGAGCACTTCCTTGATCATTTCCGGATCGAGCGCGGACGTAGGCTCGTCGAACAGCATGATCTTCGGCGTCAGGCACAGCGCGCGGGCAATGGCCACGCGCTGCTGCTGCCCGCCTGACAACTGCATCGGATACTTCTGCGCCTGCTCGGCGATGCGCACCCGCGTCAACTGCGCCATCGCCCTTTTCTCGGCTTCCTTCTGCGGAACGGCGGTGACCCACATCGGCGCCAGCGTCAGGTTCTCGAGCACGGTCAGGTGCGGAAACAGGTTGAACTGCTGGAACACGATGCCAACCTTGCGCCGAACGGATTCGATCGCCTTGATGTCGTCTGAGAGTTCGACCCCGTCGACGACAAGCCTGCCTTGCTGATGTTCTTCCAGGCGGTTGATGCAGCGGATCAGCGTCGACTTGCCCGACCCTGACGGTCCGCAGATCACGATCCGTTCGCCGGATCCGACTTCTAGGTCGATGTCACGCAGCACGTGGAACTCGCCGAACCACTTGTTGACCTTTTCGAAGGTGATGATGCTCTCGGC
>JBGTEW010000355.1:0-3537 GCA_041747615.1 Burkholderiaceae bacterium
TCCGAGCGCGCGCCGATAAAGCAGTTGTCCTCGATGATGGTCGGATTCGCCTGCAGCGGTTCGAGCACGCCGCCGATGCCGACCCCCCCCGACAGATGCACATGCTTGCCAATCTGTGCGCACGAGCCGACGGTGACCCACGTGTCGACCATCGTGCCTTCATCCACATACGCGCCGATATTGACGAACGACGGCATCATCACAACGCTTTTCGCCACGAAGCTGCCGCGCCGCGCCACTGCGGGTGGAACGACGCGCACGCCGGAGCGTGCAAACGCGGCCCCATCCCAGGTGGCAAACTTGTTCGGGACCTTGTCATAGAACTGCGCGAAGCCGCCCTGAATAGGCGCGTTGTCGTTCAAGCGAAACGACAGCAGCACGGCCTTCTTGACCCACTGATGCACGATCCATTGGCGCCCGCGCTTCTCGGCAACCCTAAGCTTGCCGCAATCGAGCTGTTCCATCACCTGCTCGACCGCGGTGCGTACATCCGGCGGTGCGGACGACGGGCTGATTGTCGCGCGTTGCTCGTAGGCGTCGTTGATGGCCGTTTCAAGATTCATTCAGAGCTTTCAGAGGTCCAGCGATGCAATGCGGTCGGCCGCCTCGGCGACTTCCGAGGGTGGGGCGACGAGCGCGATCCTGACATAGCCTGCGCCGGGATTACCGTCGCCGGAGTCGCGCGAGAGATAGGTGCCCGGCAGTACCGTCACGTTTCTCTGGCCATAGAGCTGCTGCACGTACTCGGCATCCCCAATCGGCGTGCGCGCCCACAGGTAAAAAGCCGCATCCGGAATCGAGCATGCCAGCCGCGACGCAATGACCGGCGTCGCCTGCGTGAATTTCTGCGCGTACAGCCGGCGGCTCTCGACCACATGGGCTTCGTCCTGCCAGGCAGCGATGCTGGCATGCTGTACCGCCAGACTCATCGCAGTGCCGTGGTAGGTCCGGAACAGCAGAAACTTCTTCAGCACGTCCGCGTCACCGGCCACAAAGCCCGAGCGCATTCCCGGCACGCTCGACCGCTTCGACAGGCTGCAAAACATCACGAGTCTTTCGTAGCGGTCGCGTCCGAGCTCCACCGCGGCCTGCAGGCTGCCGAGCGGCGGCTTGCCTTCCTCGAAATAAACTTCCGAGTAGCACTCGTCCGACGCGATGATGAACCCGTATCGATCCGAAAGCTCGAACAGCTGCTTCCATTCAGCGAGTGTCATCACGTGCCCGGCCGGATTGCCGGGCGAGCACACGTAGACCAGCTGCACGTTGCGCCACTGGGTCGGCGGCAGTGCATCGAACGGCATGCGAAAACCATTGCTCGCGGTGGTCGCTAGATATAACGGCTGCGCGCCGGCCAGCACGGCTGCGCCTTCGTAGATCTGATAAAACGGATTTGGTGCGACGACACGGGCGTCTCGCGTTCGATCGATCACCGTTTGCGCAAATGAGAACAGCGCTTCGCGCGTGCCGGTGACCGGCAATACCTGGGTCGAAGGATCGAGCGCCTTTAATCGATAGCGCTGCATCGCCCAGGCGACGATCGCTTCGCGCAGTTCCGGAATGCCGGCTGTCAGCGGATAGCTGGCAACACCGGTCAACGCTTTGGCGTAGGCATCGACAATGAACGGCGGTGTCGGATGCTTTGGCTCGCCGATCGACAGATTGATCGGAGCAAAACCCCGGGCCGGCGTAATACCAGCCAGCAGTTCGCGCAGCCGCTCGAAAGGATAGGGGTGTAAGCGGTCGAGATCAGGGTTCACGAGGCACTTAACCGCGCATCGAAGTGCCGGGTGATTCGTCTCGCACATACACCGGGGGTGGCGGCTTCCAGCCTTTCTTGCGGTGCTCGGCAGTGACGGTCGTGAAAATTCCTCCGCGCACGTACCATCTCGCAGTCAGCCGCATGAAGCGAGGAGAAACCGCCTTGACCAGATCGTCGAGAATGGCGTTGGTCACCGCTTCATGGAACACACCTTGATTGCGATACGACCACAGGTAGAGCTTCAGGCTCTTCAGTTCGACATTGAGGCGGTCAGGAACGAAATCGATCAAAAGCGTCGCAAAGTCGGGCTGCCCGGTCAGTGGGCACAGACAGGTGAACTCGGGAATTTCCATTCGCACCCAGTAGTCGCGCCGGGGCGACGGGTTGGCGAAGGTTTCGAGGGTTCTGGCGGGTCGGGTGGGCATGCAGAGATGAGGCGACTGGCACGGTATTATAAGAAGACTCGCGAAAGCACGAGCGAAACGTTCCGCGCATCTCGCCTGCGCCAACATCACTTTCCCATCTGACACAAGTGCGTCTTCGGCAGATCAAGCTCGCCGGCTTCAAGTCGTTTATCGATCCGACACCGATCGATGTACCCGGCACGCTGGTGGGCGTCGTCGGTCCGAACGGCTGCGGCAAGTCGAACGTGATCGACGCCGTGCGCTGGGTGCTGGGCGAAAGCAAGGCGGCCGAGCTGCGCGGCGAATCGATGCAGGATGTGATCTTCAACGGTTCGGAAAACCGCAAGCCGGCAGGGCGCGCCAGCGTCGAGCTTGCGTTCGAAAACAATGATGGTCGGATCGGTGGTGCGTGGGCGCAGTACGCAGAGATCTCGGTCAAGCGCGTGCTGACGCGTGACGGCGCCTCGAGCTACTACATCAACAACCAGAACGTGCGCCGGCGCGATGTGCACGACATGTTTCTCGGTACCGGTCTTGGCCCGCGCGCGTACGCCATCATCGGCCAGGGGATGATCACGCGGATTGTCGAGGCGAGGCCGGAAGAGCTGCGCATATTCCTGGAGGAGGCGGCCGGAATATCGAAGTACAAGGAGCGCCGTCGCGAGACCGAGAACCGTCTTGCGGATACGCGCGACAACCTGACACGCGTCGAAGACATCCTGCGCGAGCTCGACTCGCAGATCGGCAAGCTCGAGCAGCAGGCAGCGGTGGCGCAGACGTATCGTTCGCTGCAGGCACGGCACGACGAGCAGCAGCAGCTGCTCTGGCTGACGCGCAAGCGCGAGGCCGAAGCCGAGCGCGATAAAGTGGCGCGCGACATCAGCAACCGCAGTATCGCGATCGAATCCCACGTGACCGACCTGCGCGCAGCGGAGCGCGCGCTGGAAGACGTTCGCAATGCCCACTTCGCATCGAGCGACGCCGTGCATGTGGCGCAGGGCGAGCTGTTTCAGGTCAATGCGGAAGTATCTAAGCTCGAATCTGAGATTCGCATGATCACGGAGAGCCGTGCGCGCCTGGCGGCTCAGATCGAGACGCTGGCGGCAACTCGCCAGGGCAGGCTCGATGAGCGAATCGAGTTGCTGCAGCGCTCGGAGCAGGTCGTCCAGGCGATCGCCGATCTGACACAGCAGCTTGCCGAAGCCCAGACCCGGGTTGGCGAGCACGAGTCGAGGCTGCCGCAGCTCGAGCAAGCGTACGGCGCGATGCGCGAGGCGGTGACCGCAGCGCGCGAAAATGCCGCGCTCTCGGAACAGTCGATAGAAGGTGCTGCCGCCGAGCAGCGCAATGCCGACCGGCAGCTGGCGCAGCTGG
>JBGTEW010000356.1:0-8470 GCA_041747615.1 Burkholderiaceae bacterium
CTACCAGCAAACCAAAGCTGAGCGCGAACATCGCCAAGCGATGCATCACTCGGTTGTACGTGCAGTGAATCAGGCTATGGGCGACGCGTAGCCCGAAATAACACCACGCGCCGATCACCAGCCAGGGCGGTACATAAGACACCGCAATTGCGCAGGCGACCAGCGCATAGAACAGGACGGGTGTTTCGAACAGGTTGCGGAAGTTATCCGCGGCCTGCACGTTCTCGAGGCGGCCCGTCAGTGTTTGAGTAGTGGCGGCTGCCTGCGCGTGCAGGCGTTTGCTGCGCATTTCCTTTACGCGGCAGTAGAGCATCCGCACGCCAACGAGAAAGGACAGAAGCACCAGGCCGAGCGTGGCGAGCAGCAGGTAAATCGCATTGGGTGTCATGGGCGCTCAGGATGCTACAAAAGTTCCGTGCGAGTATGACCGGCTGATTTGAACTACACGAGGACAATCCAGTGCGCGTGATCCCCGATCAGATTGATTTTTCCGGCCCCATCGTCATCATCGGCTTCGGCTCGATCGGCAAGGGCGCGCTGCCGCTGATCCTGCGCCACATACGCGCACCGCGCGAGAACATGATGGTGATCTCGCCCGACGACTCAGCCCGCAGGCTGGCGGAGCTGGAGGGCGTGCGCTTCGAGAAGCTTGCGCTGCGCCCGGACAATTACCGGGAAGTCCTTACGCCGATGATCGCTGACGGGTTCGTCGTCAACCTATCGGTCGACGTGTCTTCGGTGGCACTGATACGTCTGTGCCGCGAGATCGGCGCGCTGTACATCGATACGTGCATCGAGCCGTGGGCCGGCGGCTACGTCGACGCCGGCGTGCCGCTGCCCCAACGCACCAACTACGCGCTCCGGGAGGAAGTGCGCAAGATCCGCGGTGACGGCCCCACCGCAGTCGTGGCGCATGGCGCAAACCCCGGCATGGTGAGCCACCTGTTCAAGCGCGCGCTGGTCCGGCTCGCATCGGACATGGGCCACACCGTGGTGCCGCCCGCCACGCACGAAGACTGGGCAAACCTTTCGATGGAGCTCGGGGTGAAGGGTATTCACATCGCCGAGCGCGACACACAGTGGGCGGACATACCCAAGGTGGCCGATGAGTTCGTCAATACCTGGTCAATCGAGGGGTTCCTGAGCGAGGGCCTGCAGCCGGCCGAACTCGGCTGGGGGACGCACGAGAAGCACGTGCCGCCGGAGGCGAGCTTCCACGAGACCGGATGCAGGGCGGCGATCTATCTGACGCGGCCCGGCGCCGGTACGCGCGTGCGCACCTGGACACCGAAGTCCGGTCCGATTCAGGGATACCTGATCACGCACAACGAATCCATTTCGATTGCCGACTACCTGACGGTGGAGAAGGACGGTGAGGCGGTCTATCGCCCGACGGTGCACTACGCCTACCACCCGTGCGACGACACGATCCTCAGCCTGCACGAGTTACAGGGGCGCAACATGCGCCCCCAATCGCGCGTCAGGCTGATGAATGATGAAATCGTGAATGGCATGGACGAACTGGGCGTGCTGCTTTACGGGCACGCGAAGAACGCTTTCTGGTACGGCAGCCAGCTGACGATTCACCAGGCGCGTGCAATCGCCCCCTACCAGAACGCAACCGGCCTGCAGGTCACTTCGGCCGTGGTGGCGGGAATGATCTGGGCGATCGAGAACCCACGCGCCGGTGTGCTCGATGCCGACGAACTCGATCACGAGCGGATCCTTTCAATCCAGGAACCGTATCTCGGTGATCTCGTTGGGGTCTATACGGACTGGACGCCGCTGGACAATCGCGGTCAGGGGCTTTTTCCGGAAGACATCGATCTGGACAATCCCTGGCAGTTCAAAAATATCATCGTGCGGTAATACCGGCGGGGACTGATCAGCGCGAGCAGACGAACTTGACGATTGATCTTAGGGGCGTTCTCGCAGGAAGGCTGCTTCCTGTCACCGGCGTGACGTACAGCCAATCCGATTCTCGTTCCGCCGAACGTGTGCTCGTTCCCTGAGCCATCGGCGTCGAATATTCATTGACCGAGACGCTTCTCAGCCGCTCGGCTGAACAGTTGATGTCGTACACCACGCGACGCGAACGCACGCCGTCGGGCTCCGGTGTTGCGTAGTCGTGCACAACCGCGACGCGGCGGAGGTTGTCCCCGCCGCTGACTGAGGAATCAACGTAGTAAGTGGTGCCGCCTACTTCAGTGACTTTCTGTAGGTTTGCCGAGGCAGACGTTGTGAGCAGCAATAGCAGCGTCAACGCTAGCGTGCGCATGGTTCCTCCCTGTTTTATAGCGGCGAGACAGAGCTTTTGAGTCTCCGGCGCCTCGCGTTCCGCTTTCGATTTTGAACCGCCCGTTCGTCGCTGCGCAACGCGGCGCACCGCTACTCCTGTGTAAATCCTACGCAGAAACTCTGCATTGGCATTCAAAGGCCGTTCTTCTCGAAACGACTGATTGCAACGCACTGATGCGTAATGCGTCTGCTGATGGCCGCCGGCGGAAATCGGGGCGGCCTAAACGTGGAGCATTGGTGAAAGCAGTTACCTTTATTTGTTCGATCGCGGCGGTACTGCTGACTGCGGTCGCTTCTGCGGAAGACGTTTCAACGCCGACGGACCCAGTGGACGCAGCGGAAACACCGCCGGCGCTGAGTCGCGACGCGAGCCGAATTTACGCGGCTGCGAAAGCGTCGTTGTTTCAAGTCCGGGTCTTGACGAGGACGGGTCGCTCTCAGGCTGCCGCCGGCTCCGGATTCGTCGTCAGCGACGACGGACTCGCGATCACCAACTATCACGTCGTAGCCAAGCTGGTCACCGATCCGAAGCGCTACGTTGCCGAAGCCGTCAACACCGCGGGCGAGCGCGACGACATCGAGGTGCTCAAGATCGATGTTCTGCATGATCTGGCGCTGATCCGAATCAACAAGCGCCGCGGCTGGCCCGCGCTTCGAATCAGCTCGAAGACTTTGAAGCAGGGCGAGCGCCTGTACTCGATCGGCAACCCGCTCGATCTGGGTTTCGCGATCTCCGAAGGCTCTTTTAACGGGCTGGTCACACGCCCCTACTACCCGCAGATCCTGTTTTCGGGCGCAATCAACTTCGGCATGAGCGGCGGGCCGGCGGTCGATGGTTCCGGTGCCGTCGTCGGCGTCAATGTCTCGAAGCGGCTCGACGGGGAGCAGATCAGCTTCCTGGTGCCTGCACAGTTCGTCACGGCGCTGATCGAGCAGGGCAAGGCGACCGCCGCGCAACCGACGCAACAGGAATTTCGCCGCGACATCGGGCGCCAGCTGACGATGCATCAGAACACGATGGCCGGCCAGCTGCTGAAGGCGCCGCTATCCACCCGCGCGATGGGCTACTACTCCGCACCGACCAACGAAACGCGGGGGATTCGCTGCTGGGGCGACGATCCGAGCCAGCCGCAGCTGAAGTATCGCTACTCGCGCCTGACCTGCCAGATGGAATCGCAGGTGATGGTCGAGGATTCTCTGCAGACCGGCTTCATCAACGTGCGCCACGAGCACTTCGCGACTGAACAGCTCGATTCGTTTCGCTTCCTTCAGTTCTACAGCAAGTCGTATCGGAACGAGACGTTCGGTCACTACCGGCACCGCCACTGGACCGGCCCGGAGTGCAACGATGCGTTCGTCAAGAGTGACGGCAGCCACAGCGTTCCAGTGCGTGCCGTGCTCTGCGTGCGCGCGTTGCGGAAATTCGAGGGGCTGTATGACTTCGCGCTGATGGCGGCGACGGTCGACGACAGCCGCAGCGGCCTGCATACGCGTGTCGACGTCTCCGGCGTGACGCTCGAAAACGGCCAGCGCATCGTGCAGGCATTCCTGGACGCGATCGAGCGCAGACAGTGATTGGATCGCAGGTCATCATCGAAGTGCTCGATCGGGCTGGAGGCGTTTCGGCGCGGCACCGGTGCAACGAGTTGCCCGTGACGCTGGGTCGCGCGTATCACAACGACGTGATCGTCGACGATCCGTTCGTCGCTCCAATGCATGCGCGAATCGAGCGACGCGCGGACGGCGCGGTGGTTGCGCGCGACATGGGTACGCGCAACGGCATGCACGTCGTGCCGAAGCGCCGGTTTTCGCTCTGGCGCGATGCAGTGACCCGGTTCGAGGAGGTCGTACTGGCGCCCGATACCTTGGTGCGCGTGGGCCACAGCACGTTTCGCGTACGGCCGGTCGATCAGGCGGTCGCTCCGGAGCGGCTGGACACGACGGCGCACTCGTGGGAAGGATTGCGGCCGGCAATGCTGGCAGTCGTGATGCTGACGCTGGTCGCGCTGTTCGAAGCATGGGCCGAAGACACGAGCACGCAAGACAGTCTGCTGTACGAGACGAATGTCGCCGCGGTTCTAGGAGCGTTGGTGGTCTGGGGCGGCTTCTGGGCGTTGCTGAACCGGCTCTTCGCGGGCCGCGCGCGCATCGGCCGGCATCTGCTGATCGGCGCGACCGCTGCGGTGGTCACCGTGGTGCTGTCAATAGCGGCGGAGATGCTGGGATATGCGTTCTCGCTTCCTTGGCTGACACAATTCGACTCATATGTCAGCCTCCTTGCGCTGGCGGCTGCGATCTACTTTCACATGGCGACCATCACGCCGCTGTCGCTCGTCTTCGCGCGGCAGTTTACCGTCGTGTTCGCGATGTTGACGATCGGATTGTTCGGCCTGTACCGCTACTCGAAGGAACAGCGCTTCGGTGACTCGCCGTACATGAGTTCACTCCAGTGGCCCGGAATGCGGGTGGCGACACCCGTTAGCACTGAAGCATTCGTGAAGGAAATCGGCAACCTGAAAGCGCGTGCCGATCTGCGTCGCAACGATATTGCAGACGCCAGGAGTAACTGATAGGTCAGTGCCGGCGGGCGGTTATCTGGCGAAATCCCGATCACTTGACCGTCGTAGTTTCCTTGGTGCGGCCGCGCCTGCTTCGCGTAGCCTCGTCGACCACAGCCTCCGCCATCTGCTGAACACTAGGGGGCCGCTTAGCACGGCGCGCGAATCGCCCGCGTAACGCCTGCGCATCGACATACACGTGATAGTCAGCCGATGGCTCGCGGATCAATAGTTCCGCCGGGATATCGAGCTTCTCGTAGACCGCCCTGATCATCGGTAGCGTCAAAGGTCGCTTCCTGGACAGCACTTCAGATGCTCGGTTCTTACCCCCAAGCACATCCGCGATGTCTTTTTGACGCAGCCCCTGCTGTTCCATTCGAAAAACGATTGCTTCGACCGGATCTGGCGCGCGGAACTTGTACCGCTCCTTTTCAAAGTCCTCGATCAGCTTCGCCAACAGCTCGAGTCGCCCACCCTCCCTGGACCGGGCTTCAGGATCCCGTGCGGCGAGCCTGGCTGCCTCCGCAACGTAGCGTCGATGCTGCTCATTGGTCTTGATGATTCGAAGTTCCATCAATTTCCTCACTTAGCGCTTCTTGTTGCGAGTGTCGTAGCGAGCATGCGTGCCAATCCACTCGACGATAAGGACGGAGGTTTTGTACGCCACGAGAACTTCAAGACGGTAATCATTCCCTTTCACGTTGAATACGACCCTGTTCTCTGCCAGAAGACTTGCGGAGGGGTAACGATTCTTGATCTGCTGCGGCACACCCCAAGCGGCCAATTCCACCTCGGCGAGCCAGTGTTCGATCCAACTTCGAGCGTCCGCGTGCTTGGCGCAGAACGCGTCGAGCTTGTCACGGCCGATGACTCTCATCTTCGCTCACATTTCGAGCGAGAGCCTAGCAGATTGTTCCCATCTTGGGAACTATCGTATTTCGCACACCCTCCCCCGCAATCGTCAACTATGTGCACCAGCCCGCCGACAACCCGTATCGCGCGAGCCACGCCATCTTCGTGCGGGAAGGCTGGGTAGACGGACACGCGTGAGGCAAGGTCGTCGTCACTGGCGACCAGAGCCACTAATATCACCAGCCGTTGAGAGGCGGATCGGAATCTGGCGCGGCGCGGGATATAGCGATGGGCTACGCTGAATCAAGCAACAAGCGGTTCTCGGTGCAGCGTCTGCTGGCGCTGCACGAGAAGCTGCCGCTCTGGGCGAGCTACTTCGTGGTCGTCCTGTGCGCATTCGGAATGGGTTACAGCATGGGCGCTGCCAGAACCGGCTTTGCCGATCCTGGTCAGCGTCAGATCGCGCTGGTTGTGTTGGCGGCGGCCGCTTTGCTGATTATTTTCTCCTTGGATCGGCTACTTCGCAGCGAAGAGCGGCGCCGTGCCGAACATGCGGAACAACTCAGAGTCGCCAAGGAGGCAATGGCGATTGAACTGCTCGACCCGGTCGAGCGCCGTGTGCTGGACGCACTGGATGAAATTGCGAGCATCAAAGGCGTCGATCGTGCCACGCTGATCCCCGCGGTACTGAGTCAATACATCGCGCGCAAGTCGTTCGAGGCCGCCCTGCTGGAGCGCGCGGCGCAACGCAACGAGGAACCGGAAGTTCCTCCCGGTTGGTTCAAGACACTGCCCGCGTGGCTGGAAACGCTGCCTGGCTCGTTGGACGTCAAGTCACGCTGACGTAATCGGTGACGCAGCTGGTCCAGGAAAGCACTCAGGTGTCTGGCTGGCCGGGCCCCGCCGGAGCAAACCGGCCTTGCACAGCAGCAAGCTGATCATCGGTGGTCGCCACAACCCACAGGCGCGCCGCTTCTACGATGTGACGGTTATGTTCCTTGAACGGGCCCATCGTGGCAACCGGTTTCCACAGCACCGGTCCGGCGCGCGCTTTCTTGCCCGACGGTGTGCCGACCAGCAGGCAGTACGGCCCCAGCGGCAGCGACACGAAGGGCTGGGCCGGCTTGGCGCGCACGCGCCAGTCGATGAACGGCGCTTCGCTGATCAGCAGAGCCGTGGGCAAGCCGTGGAACACGGTGAAGTCGTACAAAGCGAGCTGCTCGCGCATACCCACGTACAGGCGCCGGATGTCGCGGATCACTTCGGCGAGGATTTCATCCTCGAACAGCGGCTCCTGTGCATAGCGGGCCAGTGCGCTCTGCGCCTCCTGTTGATAGGCGCAGACAAGGCCCAGCTCGACGCAGTCCTGCACCGCACGCTGGACGTCCGCCACCGGTCCGGCTTCTTCCGGTTTGCCATGCTGAGCGGCATGCAGAAACCGCGCGAGCCGCGCCTCATGGATCGCCAGGCCGGCGACATGCGCAGCATCGTCGGCCTCCTTGGCGAGTGAGACGTAGAAGATCTTCTCGGAGGCGAAGCGCGCTTTCTTGCCGTCGTCGAACTTGATTTCACCGTCGGCGCAATCGAGGTAGCGCGTACCGATATGCCCGTGCTCCCACACCCAGTTCCTGAGAAGGGGGCGCAACGGATGCAGGATGTCGGCGTTCATCGTCACAGCATCCGCGGCAGTACCTCCGGCGTTGCGTGCGCCGGGGTTCCTCTGCGCTACTTGGTTGGCGCAGTCTTGCCCTTGGTTTGACTCATCGGAACTGAAGGCCCGGTGGGCTTCTTCGATTGCTTGGGCTTTTTCTTTTCCTTGTTGCTGCGAAGCTGACCTTTAGCCATTTGACCCCTCGTCGATATGGGTACTGCGCGAACACGTCGTCAACCGAACTGTATCCGCGGATGAGGGTTCGTGAAAAGGCCGCTCAGCGATTTACGTTTAACTCTTCGCGGAGCGGGGTCGCTTCAGCCCTGCCAGGTAGCCGACGACGCGCGCGGGTTGCAGCAGCACGCTGTATCCGAATATGTAGATCAGAAGTCCGCCGACGTTGCGCCGGATCTTCAGCCCGTGTGCGTGGAACATCGAGCGCATCACGAAGAAGATCACCAGATTCAGCAGCAGCACGGCCGGTAGCAGCATCAGCGTGATCGGGCCCATCATCAGGTGGTTGCCGTACGCTACTGACAGGACGACACCCGGAACAAAGCCCAGTGTGAACGCGAGGTCGGTCCACGGAAACAGCAGGTGCCAGACAACGAACGGCATCGATTTGCGCTTGATGAGCTCGGATGGCAGCCCGCGCAGCGCATGCAACGCGGCGCGCGCCTGGCGCACGCGCTGCTGCACGAACGACTTGACGTCCGACGGGACAATGACGAAACAGCAGGCGTCCTCGGCAAAGCCGACGCGCCAGCCTCGCTGCAGCAGGTCCCATGTCAGCAGGACTTCCTCGGCGACGTCAGAGCGCCAGCCGCCCACTTCCTGCAGCACCGCGCGGTCGTAGATGGTGAACGCCGCTTCGGCGACCACGGTTGCCTGGTATTGCGACTGCATGCGTTTCATTGACGCCAGCCCGTGGAAGTAATCCCACTCCTGGACCCGGGTCAGCCAGTTCTCGCGCGAGTTGCGCACCAGCACGCAGCCGGAGATCGCGCGCACGTCGGGTTCGGACGCGACGTAGCGCTCGACCATGCTCCACAGCGCATCGCCGAACAGGATCGCATCGGCGTCGAGCGTGACGATCAGATCGTGCTGCGCC
>JBGTEW010000357.1:0-6012 GCA_041747615.1 Burkholderiaceae bacterium
CGCCGCGCTCGAGCTCGACGGCATTCAACCGTTGACAGTCGGTATCGGCATCGCCTGCGTGCCGGCGGTCTACGGAGATCCGGGCTCGGAAGACCGCAACGACTTCACTGCGCTCGGTGATGCCGTCAACTCGCCGCGCGCCTGCAGGACCTCCAAGGAGCTCGACCGGTCGATCGTCATTGCCCAATACGCGTTCGAAGCCGCGGGGTTGCCGGCTGACGTCAGCTCCAGGTACGAGCCGTTGGGATGCAGGTGCTGAGGGGCAGGGGTGCGATTGCGGTCGCAGGATGCACATCGGCAGAAAATCCCACGGCGTGAATATTCATCACGCTGCTTGTTGCGAATCCCGCTGTAGATAGCCGCCGAACCGCCGAAGATGCGCCTTGTGAAAAGGAGCCAGCAATGCATCGATTGACGAAATTGTTTCTTGCCGCAGCCGCTGTCGTCTTTAGCGTTGGTGCGTTCGCGGCGCCGGCGTCGGTGGCTATCGTCAGCGACACAACAGGCGATGCCTATGTGATGACCGCGTCGAATGCGACGCGGTTGACGCTTCTATCGGAGTTGCAACCTGGCCAGGTGCTGAAACTGGAGTCGGGCAGCCGTGTTGTAGTCGCGTTCCTGCCGGGTGGCAGCGTGTACGAGCTCGCCGGCGCTGGCCGCTTTCGAATCGGCGCCCAGACGGTGGAACCGCTCGATACCCGGAATCTGCCGCGCAAGCGCGAGTTGCCGGTTTCGCTGCAGTCGCTCGCGGTAAAGGCCAGCGACGTATCACAGGGTGTGTAATCATGCGCGGCAGCCTGTCCGACCGCGTGGTGCTGGCCCGTCCTTCACGTGCGATTTCCTCACAGGAGGCGCTGGTGTTCGATGGCGTTCCATCGTAACGACGGGCGCTTCAACGGGCTCCGATGAAGCGTTGTAGTGCTGCGACTGTAGGTTGGTAGGACCTCTGAGCGACGGTGATTGCCACACACTGTGACGGAGCCATGGCGCCTTGAGATCATCATGGTTCGTGTCCTAATCACAGGTCTCATCGCGGCCCTCTGCGCAGCGTGCACACGCCCTGCGACGCCAATGCAAATCAAGGGCGTGCAGGTCCGCGATGATCAGTTTAGGATCCATGTGGCCGACCCCGACGCGTTTAACGCTTTGCTGAGGTTGCAGCTTCGATAAAGCACGCATGCACTGGCGGAAAGGGCAACCCCGTCAGGCTGCCGAATGCTGCCTAGTCCGGAGTTGCAGCGGCTCCTACCGCGACGGCGCTTCAACAGACATCTGCGGCATCGCGCCTGCGCCCCGTGCCCATTGGTACTTTGCACCCAGCACCGCGACCGGCATTTCGGTTGAATAGGGATACGCGGGCACGCCGTGATCGAACAAATGCTCCGCGGCTTCCTCGACCTCGACATCGCCGGCGAGCGAGACGACGATCGGCTTTTGAATCCCCTTAGCCTTCATTTCGTCGACGACTTCGACCACCAATTTTGCGAACACCATCGGGGGCGTGACGATCGTGTGCCAGTAGCCGAGTACCAGCGAGTGAATTCGAGGGTCTTCGAGGCCCAGACGAATCGTGTTCTGGTACGTCTTCGGCGGCTCGCCGCCGGTGATGTCGACCGGGTTGCCTGCAGCGCCGAACGGTGGAATGAATTTGCGGAACGCGGCATCCAGATCCGCCGGCATCGCCATCAACGTCAGGCCGTTGTCGACGCACGCGTCCGATAGCAGCACACCGGAGCCGCCAGCGCCGGTAATGATGACGACGGTCTCGCCTTTCGGGGTCGGCAGCACCGGAATCGCGCGCGCGAATTCGAGCAGATCGCGCAGGCTGCGCGCGCGGATCACGCCCGACTGCTTCAGCACGTCCTCATAAATCTTGTCGTTGCCCGCGAGGGCACCGGTGTGCGAGCTGGCGGCGCGCGCGCCCAGGCTGGTACGGCCCGCCTTCAGCATTACCACCGGCTTCTTCTTCGACACCCGCTTTGCGACTTCGGCAAACGCGCGGCCGTCCTTCAGGTCTTCGCAGTGCTGCGCGATGATTGTCGTGTTGTCGTCCTGCTCGAAGAACGTCAGCAAATCGTCCTCGTCGATATCCGACTTGTTGCCCAGGCCGACGATCGCCGACACGCCCATTTTGGCCGAACGTGAAAAGCCGATGATGGCCATGCCAATTCCACCCGACTGCGACGACAGCGCTGCGTGACCCTTGACGTCATAGGCCGTGCAGAACGTCGCACACAAATTCTTCCACGTGTAATAGAAGCCGTAGATATTCGGCCCCATCAACCGAACGCCGTATTTGCGCCCGATGTCCTGGATTTCCTTCTGGCCCTCGACGTTGCCGGTCTCCGCAAATCCGGAGGGAATCAGTACCGCCCCTGGAATCTTCTTCTCGCCGCATTCAACCAGCGCAGCGGCGACGAACTTGGCGGGAATCGCAAACACGGCGACGTCGATATCGCCGGGGACGTCCTTTACGCTTTTGAACGCCTTTATTCCCATGATCTCGTCGGCGGACGGGTTGATCGGATAGATCTTTCCCTGATAGCCGCCGTTGATCAGGTTCTTCATTACCGAGTTGCCGATCTTGCCGGTCTCACCCGAAGCGCCGATCACCGCGACCGCATCGGGCTTCATGATGCGGTTCATGTCGCGCACGATGTCGTCGTGCTTCGGGCGGTAGCGCGGCTCGGGCGGATTCCAGTCGACGACGATGCGCACGTCGGCCGCGGTCGCGCCGCTCTTGGTCGCGAACACCGGGTTCAGATCCATCTCGGAGATTTCGGGAAAGTCGGTGATCAGCTGGGAGACGTTCTGGATCAACGTCGCCAGCGAGTTGCGGTCTACCGCAGCGGCACCGCGCACACCCTTAAGAACTTCCGCTGCGGCGATGCCATCGAGCATCGACAGCGCGTCTTCGCGCGTCGCCGGCGCCAGGCGGAACGTGATGTCCTTTAGTACCTCGACCAGAATCCCGCCAAGGCCAAACGCGACGAGCTTGCCAAACGATGGATCGGTAACCGCTCCGATGATGACCTCCTGGCCACTGGACAGCATCTGCTGCACCTGAACACCGAGCAGCTGCGCTTTCGCGTCGTACTTTTTCGCGTTTGACATGATTGTGGCGAAACCGCTTTCGACGTCTTCCTTCGTCTTGACGCCGACCAGTACTCCACCGGCCTCGGTCTTGTGCAGGATCGTCGGCGAAACGATCTTCAACACCACCGGAAAGCCCATGGACGCCGCGAGCTTTGCTGCGTCGGCGGCCGACGTCGCCACGCCCTCTTTCGGAACCGAAATTCCGTAGGCATCGCACACAAGTTTGCCTTCAGGCGCCGTCAGCGACGTGCGTCCTTCCGCCTTGACTTTGTCGAGAATTGTCCGAACCGAGTTCTTATCACTTGCCATTTCTGATCCTTGTTAGGCGCGGAGCGTCTGATGCTCGCTTGTTTTCTTCGGCGCGTCCTTGGTGAAAGCTCCGGCTTCGCGCATGGCTTCGATCTGCGCCTCGGGAAGCTTCAATACTTCGCGCAGTACCTCGTCGGTGTGTTCACCCAGCATCGGTGATCGTTCGATCTGCGCCGGCGAAGCTGACAGTTTGATCGGCATGCCGACGTTGTGCCACTTTCCGCGCTGCGGATGGTCGAGTTCTACGTACATCTCGCGCAGCTTCACGTGCTCATCCTCAGCCAGATCCTTGGTGCTCATCACAGGGCCGCATGGAACATCGAGCTCGTTGAGAATCGCCATCAGTTCGCGCTTCGTGTAGTCCGCTGCGAACTCGTTCAGCAGTGCCCACATCTGCGCCTGATTCTTGCGCCGGTCGGCGATGGCGGCGAAGCGCGCGTCATTGACCAGCGCATCACCGCCGACGCGCTTCGCAAGCGCGTTCCAAACCGCTTCCTGCACGACGACGTAGATGTAGTCGAAGGGGCCGCCGGGTCTGCACTTCAGCACGTTGCCGAGCTGGCCGCCGCCTGAATCGTTGCCGGCGCGCGGCGTCGCGTCGAGCCCTTCAGTTGGCTGGCTGTATTCGGTCAACGGTCCGCGGGCGAGCCGCTGATGATCGCGCCATTTGACGCGGCACAGATTCATCACGCCATCCAACATCGCTACCTCGACATACTGCCCTCGGCCCGTCGCGTTCCGCTGGTGCAGAGCGGCGAGAATCCCGATCACCAGATGCAATCCGGTGCCTGAGTCACCGATCTGGGCGCCGGCCACGAGGGGCGGGCCGTC
Organism: Burkholderiaceae bacterium; assembly: GCA_041747615.1. GTDB lineage: Bacteria > Pseudomonadota > Gammaproteobacteria > Burkholderiales > Burkholderiaceae_F > JACCZX01. Next base: position 4,237 of record JBGTEW010000357.1, read on the forward strand.
AGGCAGTCCGGTCGTGCTCATTCCGCCACCCATCGCCTGCGCGACGTTCTCGTACGCTTTGAAATCTGCGTATGGCCCGCTCGAACCGAAGCCTTTGATCGACGCCATCACGATGCGTGGGTTGATTTGGTGCACTTTTTCCCACGTGAAGCCGAGGCGATCGAGCACGCCGGGGCCGAAGTTTTCCATCACGACGTCGCATTTCTTCAGTAACTCGATGAAAACTTCCTTGCCCATTGCGTTCTTCATGTTGACCGTGATCGAACGCTTATTGCAGTTCAACATCGTGAAATACAGGCTGTCGGCATTCGGCACATCGCGCAGCTGGCCGCGTGTTGCGTCCCCGGTCGGTGGCTCGAACTTGATCACGTCCGCACCGAGCCACGCCATCAGCTGCGATGCGGTGGGCCCCGCCTGCACGTGGGTCATGTCGAGAATGCGAAAACCCGAGAGGGCCTTGTCCATTACGTTTCCCTATGCAGTTTCGATTGTCGAGCGCTACTTCGAGTCAGATGCTTTCACGGTTTCTTCTTCGCGGCGGGATTCAGACTCGTGATGCGGCCGCTTTCGGTGCCCGCCTTTTCGTCGATGACCGCGTTGATCAGCGTCGGCTTGCGCGAGCGGATCGCTTCTTCCATCGCGTTGCGAAGTTCCACGGGAGTCTTGGCCATCACACCCACGCCACCGAACGCCTCCATCAGCATTTCATAGCGCGCACCCTTGACGAAAACCAGTGGCGAGGGGTCCTTTCCACCGGTCGGATTGACTTCGTCGCCGCGATAGACGCCATTGTTGTTCATGACCACGACGCAGACCGGCAGGTCGTAGCGGCAGATCGTCTCGCACTCCATGCCGGAGAAGCCAAAGGCACTGTCGCCTTCGATCTCGATTACCTGCTCTCCGCTCACCACGGCCGCCGCCACCGAGAAGCCCATGCCGATGCCCATCACGCCCCACGTGCCGACGTCCAGCCGCTTGCGCGGCTTGACCATGTCGACGATGCTGCGAGTGAAGTCGAGCGCGTTCGCCCCCTCGTTGACGAGGATGGCATCCGGATTCGCCTTGATGATGTCGCGCACGACGTTCAGTGCGCTGTGGAAGTTCATCGGCGACGGATTCTTTGCCAGCGACTCGCCCATCTTCGCGATGTTCTTGGTCTTGCGCTCCGCGATCGCGTCGAGCCACTCGGCGGGCGGCTTCGGCCAGTTCGAACCCGCAGTTGCATTGATGCCGCCAAGCATGGCGGCGACGCATGAACCGATGTCCCCAACAACCGGTGCATCGATGCGGACGTTGCTGTCGGCTTCCTGTGGCGAGATGTCGATTTGAACGAATTTCTGCCCCCCCCAGTCCTTGGCGTTCTTCCCACCCCACGTCTTGCCCTTGCCTTGTGAAAGCAGCCAGTTAAGCCGCGCACCGATCAGCATCACGACGTCCGCCTCGGGCAACACGTACGAGCGCGCTGCGGAGGCGGATTGCTCGTGCGTGTCGGGCAGCAATCCCTTCGCCATCGACATCGGCAGGTACGGAATGCCGGTCTTTTCCACCAGCGTGCGAATGTCCGCATCGGCCTGCGCGTACGCCGCGCCCTTGCCGAGAATGATCAGCGGGCGCTTGGCGCTCTTGAGCAGGTCGAGCGCGCGCTTCACGGCCTCCGGCGCCGGGATCTGGCGCGGCGCCGGATCGACCACTTTGATCAGCGACTGCCGACCTGCGTCCGCTCCCATCGTCTGCGGGAACAGCTTGGCCGGCAGGTCGAGATAGACGCCGCCCGGA
>JBGTEW010000358.1:0-2346 GCA_041747615.1 Burkholderiaceae bacterium
GCAAGTCGACGCTGGTCAGCGCGCTGGTCGGCGAGCTGCTCATACGAGGGCACAAGGTTGCGGTGGTCGCGATCGATCCATCGAGCCCGTTCACCGGCGGTGCGGTGCTTGGTGATCGCATCCGCATGGCCGATTATCAGGCGAACAAAAACGTGTTTATCCGCTCGCTCGCCGCGCGCGGGCACGCCGGTGGACTGTCGCGCACGACCTCGCAGATCGTGGACGTGCTCGACGCCGCCGGCTTCGACGTCGTGCTGGTCGAGACTGTCGGTGCCGGTCAGTCCGACGTTGCAATCGCCGCGCTGGCACGGACCCGAATCGTCGTTTATCCGCCCGGGCTCGGCGACGAGATCCAGGCGTTAAAGGCCGGCGTGCTCGAGATCGCAGACATCCTGGTCGTCAACAAGGCCGATCTTGCCGGTGCGGATCGCACCGCACGCGACCTGAAGGCGATGCCTGCGAGACGCGGATCCGAGAAAAAGCGGCTGGTGCTGAAAACCGTCGCCACAACCGGTGCCGGAGTGTCGGAACTCGTTGACGCAATGGCTGCTCTGGTCGCCGATAGCGAAACACGCCCGTAGTGCTTGTGGCGCGAGCGTCCGCAGCCGCAATCTCACCGCACGGCCGCATCCATCGCCTGCACCAGTTTTTCACGCCACGAGCCCGGCTGCGCCAGCGCCATGATGTGCATCGCATCCGGCACGCTCCAGTGCTGCGAGCCGGGTTTCGCTGCATGCAGCCGTTCGCTGTTGGCTGGAGGAATGATTGAATCGCGCGCGCCGTGCACGAAGATCAGTGGCACCTGAATCGATTTCAGTGCGGTGATGGGATCCTTGTCCTGCCCTGGCAGAACGCCGGCAGTGAGCGCCGCGATCGGAGCCAGCGGACCTCCCGAGGTCGCGTCGCGGGCGATGCCGCGATAGCTCGCGAATGCCGAGTCGATGACTGCGAGCCGAACGCCCGCCGGATCGCGCGCAAGCATGCGCAGCGCGGTGGCGCCGCCGATGCTCTGGCCGAGAACCACCAGCCGCGCTGCATCGACGTCCGGGCGTTTGCGTAAATGGGCAAGCGCAGCCGCCGCATCATCGACGATGCCGTCAAGTGACGGCTTTCCTTCCGAGCGACCGAAGCCGCGGTAGTCAACCATCAGGACGTTGTAGCCACGTGCGGGCAGCCAAGACACCAGTGGCAGATGGTTGCTGACGTTCGCTGCGTTTCCATGCAAGTGCAGCACGCTCCCTTTGGCGTTGCCGACGGCAGGCAGAAACCAGCCATGCAATCTCGAACCGTCGGCCGTCACGATCTGAACATCTTCGGCGCGCACACCGAGTTGCGCCGGTGTCGTGTACGTCGCCGAATCCGGGTAGAAGAACATTCGTTCGATACAGCCGGCGAGCATGGTGACGACAATAACCGACACAAGCGCAATCGACGCAATGCGCATCAGAATCTGACGAGTGTCAAGCGCAAGACCGATGTGCGCGGCGCTTTGGGCAGATCGAGAACGCAGACAGCCACTGCGGCGGCTCTTTCATGGTTCGAGCACGGTAACGACGCGAACGCTGATGCGCAAGCGCCGTCACCGAAGCCGCCGACTCAGGAGGACCTGAGAATCCTTAGCGACCGCCGGCAGGCCGCGGTGGCAACTGCTTCAAGTACGCGTGCAGCGCCATCACGTCGGTGTCGCTGATTTCACGCAGCGTGACGAAGGGCATCGCGGCCACCGCGCTGCGTCGGGGCGTTTGCGCTGCGAAACATCTCCTTCATCTTGTCGGCACTGTCGTAGACCGTCAGTAGTGTTCCCTGACTGGGAGTGAGGTTGGATGCGGCCGGCCACCTCGGCGGACCACCCGGAATCTTGCCGCCCGACAGGCCGTCGCCGTGACAGCCTATACAGAGATTCGCCACGTACTTGCCATGCTCTGGAGTCATGCCTTCCGCAACTTTAGCCGGCGTCTGGCTCGCAGCGGCGGAATCCACCGCGTAGGCCGCCAGCGACACGCACGAACACATCATGTTCCGGTCCCCGTAGGCGTTAGCGACGCGGCCAACCGGCGGCCAGTACTTGTTTCGCCGCCCGGGCCGCCCGCGGTTCGGGTCCTCCGGCCGGCTGTAGTCGTCCGTTTGATCTCCCCCGAGCGGGGGAATGCGGCAATCCGCGCCGGCGGATAGATTGACCGCGGCCATCACAGGGGGATCCATGAAAATCAGACACGTCATGGCAGCGCTTGCGCTGCTGTCCATCGCCACCGTGGCCCCCGGCCAGGGGCGGCCGGACCTCGTTGCACAGTCGCTGCGCGACAGCGCCCGCGAGCATGTTCCCGGCGAGTTGCTGGTGCAGTCGCA
>JBGTEW010000359.1:0-5725 GCA_041747615.1 Burkholderiaceae bacterium
GACCGCTCCCCCGCCGACAGCCCCGTCGGTGACGCCCCCGCGCCCGACTCCGACCGCGCCAGCTCCCGAAGTACGCGCCACGTATCAGCAGGTGGGGTTTGAAGCCCTGCCCGCAATGGCGCCTGATGACTGGGCACGAGCCTGGCCGGCGTTTCTCAATTCATGCAACGCACTCTCGCGGCGCGATGCCTGGCGCGAGGTATGTGCACAGACATTGACGGTCGATGTGCGCAGCGGCGCCGCGGTGCGCGATTTCTTTGCTGATCGATTCGATGTGTACCGGATCGGCGTGCGCCAACCTGATAACGATGACGCAGCTCGCGCAAGCGGCCTGGTGACCGGCTACTACGAGCCATTGCTGCGCGGCAGTCGCGTACGCACCGGCAAGTACTCCGTGCCGTTGTACAAAGTGCCAAATGATCTGATCGTCGTCGATCTGGCCTCGGTCTATCCGGAGCTTTCGAGCATGCGGCTGCGCGGCAAGCTGCAGGGCCGGAAAATCGTTCCCTACCCGACACGCGGCGAAATTACTGGCGCCAATGCATTGGCCGGTCAGGAGCTATTGTGGGTCGACGATTCGATCGAAGCGTTTTTTCTGCAGATACAGGGATCAGGGCGCGTTCAGTTTGACGACGGCACGCTGGTGCGCGTCGGCTACGCCGATCAGAACGGCCATCCGTATCGCTCGCTGGGCCGATGGTTGGTCGATCAGGGCGAGATGACGCTCGATCAAGCATCGATGCAGGGCATCAAGGCATGGGCACAGCGCAATCCGGCTCGCCTGAAGCAAGCGCTCGATCAGAACTCGAGCTTCGTGTTCTTTCGCGAGCTGCCACTCGGAAACGCAGCAGCGGGTCCGCTTGGCGCGCTGGGTGTGGCATTGACGCCGGAATATTCGCTGGCGGCCGACGCGCGCTTTGTTCCACTCGGGGCGCCGGTGGTGCTGGCGACGACTGACCCGGATTCAAACGCGCCGCTTGTGCGGCCGATGATGGCGCAGGATACCGGCGGCGCGATTCGTGGTCCGCTGCGATTCGATTTCTTCTGGGGATTCGGGGCGGCGGCCGGGGAACGCGCGGGCCGGCAAAAACACGAAGGCAGCGCGTGGGTGTTGGTGCCCAAAGGCACTACACCCGAAGCCCTGGTCAAGCGCTGATTACTTTTTTATCGCAGCCAGTCGCTGATCGATCATCGACAACGGCAGCGCACCGGCAGCGCGCGTGCCGTCGGCAAACACGATGGTCGGTGTGCCGTTGATCTGCAGATCACGTCCAAGCGCGACGTTCTGTTCGAGTGGATTCTTGCAATCGGCCGCTGCCGGCGCCGGCGCCTTGCCCTGCACCATATAGTCATCCCAGCTGGCCGCGCGATCCTTCGAGCACCAGATCGCCTTCGACTTCTCCATCGAGTCGGGCGACAGGATCGGAAACAGGAAGGTGTAGATCGTGACGTTCTTCAGCTCGCCCATGTTCTGCCACAACTTCTTGCAGAAACCGCAGTTCGGATCTTCGAAGGTGACCAGCACCCGCGAGCCGTCACCGCGCACCGTCTTTACCGCGCGATCGAGCGGCAGCGACTTGAAATCAATCTTCAATGCAACGTCGAGCCGTTTCTGGGTCAGATCTTCGCGCGTGGTCGGATCGAACATCCGGCCGGCAAGAACGAAGGTGACCTCGGGGTCGACGTAGTAGATCTGGCCGCCGATCAGCACCTCATACAAGCCGCCGCGACCCTTGAAAACGTGATCGGGCTTCTGCCCGCCCGATTTTTCAGTGAACCGCGCTGCCACCTGCGCCTCAGTACTGCCGGGCGCCGGGCCGTTCTTGCGGTCAACCGGCTTCGACGCGGTTTGCGCCACCGCGATCGAGCAGCAAAGCGAGATCGCAATGGCGCCGGCACGTCGGATCAATGGGTTCATGCTCAAACTCTCAGGAAGGCAACGAGACGCGCGAGTGTAGCGAGGGATAGGAGGTGGTCAGGGTAGACCACCGACCGTCGATCCAGTTCAACCGAGCGCCTGGCGAATTAGGGCGTTTTTCAGCGGACTCAGACGGTTTACGGCCGCCATGCCGACGTTGCGCAACCGGCGTGCCAGCGGGTCATCCAGCGCAAAAAGCTGCGCAAGAGAATCGGTGGTAAATCGCATCAAGCCGATCGCTTCGGCGCGGCCGCGCTCGTAACGGCGCAGCAAAACGGTGTCGCCGATGTCGCGGAACGGTTCGCGGTCACGCACGACGTCGAGCAGCAACGCGACATCCTGCAAGCCGAGATTCAAACCCTGACCCGCCAGCGGATGCACGACGTGCGCCGCGTCGCCGATCAGCGCGACACGCGTTGCGATCAGCCGCGACACGGCCATCAGCCGCAGCGGAAACGTATGCACCTTGCCGATCGTGGTCAGCGCTCCGAGTGCGGTCCCACAGCGCTCGGCCACCCGCTTCGCCAGTAGCTCCGCACTCAGGGCCGCGAGCTCCGTTGCCAGCTCGGCTGGCGCCGACCACACCAATGACACCCGATCACCCGGCAACGGCAGCAGTGCAACGACCCCCTCATCGGTAAACCATTGCCAGGCGGTATTCAGATGCGGTCGCTCGCATCCGAAGTTGGCCACGACTGCGGCCTGCTCGTACGGCTTGATCGTTGCACTGATGCCAGCTGCGGCGCGTACCGAAGAAGTCGCACCGTCGGCGCCGATCAACAGACGAGCCGTCAGCGACGGTCCATTTTCCAATCGGAGGGTGATGGAGTCCTGCCCGCCATCGGTCGACACGAACGAGCACTGAATGCGCTTGATCGCCGGCTGGAAGCCGCATGCCGCGTCGAGCACGCGCAGCAACTCGGCTTCTTCGACGATGGTCGCGAGGCGTTCGACGGTGGCGCCGTACGCATCGAAGGTCAACTCCTGGCCGTCGTCACCCAACACACGCATCCGCTCGACCGCACAGACCCGTTGCTGATCGACGCTGCTCCATACGCCGAGCCTTTCCAGCAAACCAACGGTGCCGGGAGCAACCGCGTAGATGCGAGGATCGAACGGCGTCGTGCCGCTAGGCGTGTGGGGCGCGGGCCGCGGCCCGATCAGCGCAACACCGAACCCCTGTTGCGCGAAGCCCAATGCAGCAGCCAGGCCGGGAATGCCGGTGCCGACAATGGCGATATCGAACGAGGACGAAGTCATGGAGCAGCAGGCGATTATGCCGCTGACGCTGCGCGCCTACGCGCCCGGCTATACTTCGCGGCCTTCGCGACGGTGAAATTGCAAGCATCAACCGCCGTCCTGCAACACACAGGCCAAGTAGCTCAGTTGGTAGAGCAGAGGACTGAAAATCCTTGTGTCGGCGGTTCAATTCCGTCCTTGGCCACCACACTTTCAAGCCCTTGCGGATGCGGAGATTCGTCGGCGACTGAAGCGGGTGCAGATGTGCCTTGAGCGCCGTGACGCTGGCTTGGTATGCCGCCGCTGTGGACTGTCATGTCATACGCATCTATTGCACTTTGCTGCGCTGACCTCGAACGTCCCGGAAGTATTGCTGGAAGTAGCTCCACATAATCAGCGCCCACACATAGGCCCCTCCGAGTGCCAAGAGAGCGAGGACTACTCGGTACGCAGGGCTGACATAGGAGCCATACGCCCAATTCAAAGCGCCGCTCCCGGAACGCCTAACAACAGCAATGAGCACAAGACAAAGTTGCTCTTCTTTGCCAACCAGTTGCCGAAAATTGCCAATAGGTTCATCTGCAAGCACACTTACTTGACGAGTTTGACATGATTGTGACTACTGCTACACCAACGCAAAGTGCCTGGTCGTGCTTGCCTCGGTTCTCCACACCCACTGATCCAGCCCGGCTGACACGACGTTGGCGAGCGGAGTGTTCGTGCTGCTCAACTCCTGCACCGCATCGATGCCGTCATAAAGATACTTCGTCGTCGCGCCGCTCACGATCTTGACTGCACGTCTGCCGAGAGCGTCGTACTGGAAGGTCGCGATGCTGGTGGCACCCTGCTTGATCTCGATGAGCCGATTGCGCACGTCCCACAGATAGGTCTTGGTGCCGTCGCCGGTCAAGCTGCCGTTGTTGTCATAGGTGAAGTTCACGCCGTTATGGCGCGTGAGCTTGTTGTTGGCATCGAACAACGAGTCGCTGGTGGTGGCGTTGGGCAGGAAAACTTCGTGCAGGCTGCCACCCTGATTGATCCGTCGGCCCGCAGCGTCATATAGCTGTAGCTCAGGTTGCCAACGGTGGTGCCGCCATTGGCATAGCTGATGGCGGTCAGCTGATTGGCATCGTCATAGCTGTAGGTGGCAACGATGCCGTCTCCCGTCATAACCGTCGCCTCACACGCGGCATGCCTGTGCGGGTTTGCGTGGTCCAGCTACTCACGGTCCGGCATTGTTCTGCGCCGCAACGGGCGTCTTTGAAGTTGATGATTTAACTAAGTTACGTGGCTATCGCGCTTACTGAAACTCGTGTCGGCGGTTCAATTCCGTCCTTGGCCACCAGCATTTCGCGTACTGCTTAGGTAGGTCTACGCCAGCGGCGTATGGACGGCAAGCGCTGATCTCTATAGATTCCTGGGGATAAGCCCTTGTACCGGCTTCGGCCGGTGACACGCACAATCATCGCCTTCCGCGCGAGCAGGGCCGCCGGATCTGCGACCAGGGAGACGCCGTGCCTCAGGATGCGATGGTTTACGACCGCAAGCCGTGGGTGAATCAATATGGCGACGCCATTGCGAAGCAGCTGCCGCCCCCGCGCCACGCGAACCTGGCGCAGTTCCTCAGCGATTCCGACACGCGCTTTGCCACGCAGACCGCATTTTCCACCTGCATGCCCAATGGCATGCATGGCTCATTGACGTACGCGCAGATTGCGCAGCACGCGGACGCCTTCGCCGTTTATCTGCGTGAGTGTGTGGGGCTGGCGCCTGGCGCGCGCGTCGCGCTGCAATCGCCCAACTGCCTCGCGTATCCGGTCGCGGCCTTCGGCGTGCTGAAGGCGGGGTGTGTGCTCGTCAACACGAATCCGTTGTACACGCCGACCGAGATGGAGCATCAACTGAGCGATTCCGGTGCCGAGGCACTGGTGATCGTCGACATGTTCGCCAACAAGCTGCAGGGCATGGCGTCGACGACGCGTCTGAAGAAGATCATCGTGTGCCAGGTGCCGCAGTTCTTCCCAGCCGTGCCACGCGCGGTCATCCGCTCGGTGATGAAGGTCTGGAACCGCGCGCTGCCGGCCATCACGGTCGACCATGTGCGGCTGGAACGGGCGCTGGCAGAAGGCGCGCGCGCGAAGCAGGCCAAGCGGATCGACGTGTCCGCGTACACGCAAGAATGCGGGCACGACACGCTGGCCGTGCTGCAGTACACCGGCGGCACGACCGGTGTCAGCAAGGGCGCGATGCTCACCCACGGCAACCTGCTGGCGAACGTCGATCAGGCGCTGGCGATGGGTCGTTCGCACATCGACATCGGCAAGGAAGTGGTGCTGACGGCCCTGCCGCTGTATCACATCTTCGCGTTCACCTTCAATCTGCTCTGCTTCTACGCGGTCGGAGCGCGCAATGTGCTGGCACCGAACCCGCGGCCGATCGGCAACCTGCAGCGTGCATTCGAGAACTACCCGATCACCTGGGTCAGCGGCGTCAACACACTGTTCAATGCATTGCTGAACGAAGAATGGTTTACGGCGTTTCCGCCGAAGCACCTGAAGGCAGCCGTCG
>JBGTEW010000360.1:0-2171 GCA_041747615.1 Burkholderiaceae bacterium
CCTGCTTCGCGTTCGGGGCTGTGCCGGGCTGCCTGGTTGCGTTCATCCCCACATTTCCTCGAGCTTGGAGATCGCCGGCTTCGTCACGATCACCTTCTTGTAGTGAATCAGCGAGAGCGGATCTGCATACCGCGGCTCGACGATCAGTACATTCTTCAAATTGCGCGAAGCCAAATACAAATTCTCATCGACATCGTCGGTAATAATCAGCACCGAGGCCAGTCCCATCGCCTTTAGCTTATCGGCCAGCTGCTTCGTCTTCGGCGTGTCGACGCCAAGGCTGTCAACAACGGCTATGCGGTCATCGCGCGCCAGTTGCGACAGGATCGAAGCCATCCCGGCGCGATACATCTTCTTGTTGACCTTGTGCGAAAAGTTTTCGTCGGGTGAGTTCGGAAACGTACGGCCACCACCGCGCCAGATCGGGCTCGAAGTCATGCCAGCACGCGCGCGGCCGGTGCCTTTTTGCCGCCACGGCTTGCGCGTCGAATGCTTTACCGTCGTCCGGTCTTTTTGCGCGCGCGTGCCCTGTCTCGCATTCGCCTGATAAGCGACCACGATCTGATGCACGAGCGACTCGTTGTATTCGCGGCCGAACACGGTTTCGGGCGCTGAGGTCGTTCCGGCGTCCTGACCCTGGGCGTTCAGCATTTTCAGTTCCATCGGCGCCCCTTAAGCCTTACCCGTCTGCACTGGCTTGGCCTTGGACGCCGGCCGCACCACCACGCTGCCGCCGGCAGCTCCCGGCACCGCACCACGTATTAACAACAACTGCCGATCGCTATCGATGCGAGCGACGACCAGATTCTGAGTGGTGCGCTGCTTGTCACCCAGGTGACCCGCCATTCGCTTACCCGGCATTACGCGGCCCGGGTCCTGCCGCATACCGATCGAACCCGGCGCGTTCGTCGACACCGAGTTGCCATGCGTTGCACGGTTCGACGAAAAGTGATGCCGCTTGATGGCGCCGGCAAAGCCCTTGCCGATCGTCACTCCGGTGACATCGACCTTTTGCCCGACCGAGAAGATATCGATGCCGAGCGTGGCGCCCGCCTTCAGCTCATCGGCCTTCTTGGAGTCGAGGCGGAATTCTTTCAGCTTCGAGCCGGCTTCCACGCCTGCTTTTGCGAAGTGACCTGCCTGCGGCTTGGACACGCGGGACGCGCGCCGCACCCCATAAGCGATCTGAACGGCGGAGTAACCGTCGACCGCATCGGTGCGCACCTGCGCAACCCGGTTGTTGGATACGTCGAGCACGGTTACCGGAACGGACTCGCCATCGTCGGTAAATATGCGGGTCATGCCCACCTTGCGGCCTAGCAGGCCGAGGGCTTCTCTCATTCTTTTCTCTCTTCTCAACGCCGCGGCTTCGATTGGCCGGGGCTTGTCAAACATCGCGTCCGTGAACAGCGGGATCGCGAAAAGCCTGCGAGTTTATCCCACAGCGTCACTCACCTGCAACTCGCTGGACCTTGATCTTGATATCAACACCCGCCGGCAGGTCGAGCTTCGCCAGGGCATCGACCGTCTTGTCGGTCGGATCGATGATGTCCATTAACCGTTGATGCGTACGCATCTCCATCTGGTCGCGTGACGTCTTGTTGACGTGCGGCGAGCGCAGGATGTCAAAGCGCTGGATGCGTGTCGGCAGTGGAACCGGGCCACGTACGACGGCGCCGGTGCGCTTCGCGGTATCGACGATCTCGAGCGCCGACTGGTCGATCAGCCGGTAGTCAAACGCCTTCAGGCGTATCCGAATTCTCTGGCTTTGCATGACTCATCTTTCAAAGAGCGAGGCAGTTTTCTGCCGAATGGTTTGAATCGTGGACTACTCGATAATTTTGGCGACGACACCGGCGCCGACGGTTTTGCCACCTTCGCGCACGGCGAAGCGCAGGCCCTGTTCCATCGCGATCGGCGCGATCAGCGCGACTTCCATCTGGATGTTGTCGCCCGGCATCACCATCTCGGTGCCCGCCGGCAACTGGATCGAGCCGGTCACATCCGTGGTGCGAAAGTAAAACTGCGGCCGATAGCCGTTGAAGAACGGCGTGTGGCGGCCGCCCTCTTCCTTGGACAGCACATAGACTTCAGCAGCAAACTTGGTGTGCGGGGTGATCGAGCCGGGTTTGGCCAGCACCTGACCACGCTCGACTTCCTCCCGCTTGGTG
>JBGTEW010000361.1:0-28535 GCA_041747615.1 Burkholderiaceae bacterium
GCTGAACAAGCTCGGCAGGACGGCTGCCGACATCAAGAAGATCACGATACGAACGCACGAAGCCTGCATTCGCATCATCGACAAGAAGGGGCCTCTGAACAATCCGGCCGACCGCGATCACTGCATTCAGTACATGGTCGCGGTTCCGCTGATCTTCGGCCGCCTGACGGCGGCCGACTACGAGGACGACGTTGCGTCCGATCCCCGTATCGATGCGTTGCGCGACAAGATCGTCTGCGTCGAGGACAAACAGTTCACCGAGGATTATCACGACCCGGACAAGCGCTCGATCGCGAATGCATTGACGCTCGAGCTCAATGACGGCAAGAAGCTGAAGGAAATCGTCGTCGAGTACCCGGTCGGACACAGGCGCCGCCGCAAGGAAGGCATGCCGCTGCTGGTAGAGAAGTTCAAGACAAACCTGGCCCGCGTGTTTCCGCCGAAGCAGGCAGAGACGATTCTGGATTTATGCATGGATGCGAAGCGGCTGTCCGCAACGCGAGTCAACGAGTTCGTTGACCTGATGGTCATCTAAGGCTACTTATGGCACATAACCTGTTCAACTCACTGCAGGAATTCAGCGTCGGCCCGAAGAGGGGCAGGTTCTACAGCCTCGCTGCACTCGAGACGGCCGGCGTCGGCAGGGTTTCGCGGCTGCCGGTCTCAATCCGGATCGTGCTCGAATCGGTGCTGCGCAACTGCGACGGCGTCAAGGTCACCGAAGAGCATGTGCGGCAGCTGGCGAACTGGAAGCCGACCGCCAGGCGCACCGACGAGATTCCATTCATCGTGGCGCGAGTGGTGCTGCAGGACTTCACCGGAGTTCCGTTGCTCGCCGACCTGGCCGCGATGCGCAATGTGGCCGATCAGATGGGCCAGGATCCGAAGACGATCGAGCCGCTTGTGCCCGTCGATCTGGTTGTCGATCACTCGATCATGGTCGATTACTACGGCACCAAGGATGCGCTCGACCTGAACATGAAGATCGAGTTCCAGCGCAACCGTGAGCGCTACGAGTTCATGAAATGGGGCATGCAGGCATTCGATACGTTCGGTGTGGTGCCGCCCGGCTTCGGCATCGTGCATCAAGTCAATCTTGAATACCTGGCACGCGGCGTGCACAGGAAGGACGGCGTTTACTTCCCCGACACTCTCGTCGGCACCGACAGCCATACGACGATGATCAACGGCATCGGCGTCGTCGGCTGGGGGGTGGGCGGCATCGAAGCCGAGGCAGGCATGCTCGGGCAGCCGGTGTATCTGCTGACGCCCGACGTGGTCGGCGTGCATCTGAAGGGGAAGCTGCGAGAGGGCGTGACCGCGACCGATCTCGTGCTGTCGATCACCGAGCTGCTGCGCAAGGCCAAGGTCGTCGGCAAGTTCGTCGAGTTCTTTGGCGAGGGTACGGCAAGCCTGGCAGTGCCCGACCGCGCAACGATCGGCAACATGGCGCCCGAGTACGGCGCAACGATGGGGTTCTTTCCGGTCGACGACAAGACGATCACGTATTTCGAGGGCACCGGTCGCACGCACGAGGAGCTGGTTGCGTTTGAAGCCTATTTCCGCGCGCAGGGACTGTTCGGCATTCCGAAGGAAGGCGCCATCGACTACTCGTCGATCGTTTCGCTCGATCTGACGACCGTGACGCCTTCGCTCGCCGGGCCGAAGCGACCGCAGGATCGAATCGAGATCGGCAATGTGAAGCGCGAATTCGCGCGGCTGTTCTCGGCGCCCGTGCTTGAGAGCGGCTTCAATCAACCGGCCGGGCGGCTCGGGCAGCGCTTTGCGCTGGGTGATGACAACGGCGTTCGCGCCGGCAAAGGACCCGCCGTGCCCGAAGGTGCACCTCGCATGGTGGAAGAAATGAAGGCCAACCGACCGCTGATGCAGCCGGTGGCGGCGCTCGAGCACGCCGGCATCTCGATCGCCGATGGCGATGTGCTGATCGCCGCGATCACGTCGTGCACCAATACCAGCAACCCCGGTGTGTTGCTCGCCGCCGGACTGCTCGCGAAGAAAGCGGTGGAAGCCGGCTTGACCGTGCAAAAGCACATCAAGACCTCCCTCGCTCCGGGCTCCCGCATCGTCACGGAATACCTGGAGAAAACCGGCCTGTTGCCCTACCTGGAAAAGCTCGGCTTCTCGCTCGCCGCCTACGGCTGCACCACGTGCATCGGCAACGCCGGAGACCTGTCACCCGAGATCAACGAGGCGATTATCAAGAACAATCTGGTGTGTGCCGCGGTGCTGTCGGGCAACCGCAACTTCGAAGCACGCATTCATCCGAACCTGAAGGCGAATTTTCTGGCGTCGCCGCCGCTGGTAGTGGCCTACGCGATCACCGGCACCGTGCTGAAAGACCTGATGACCGAACCGCTCGGCAAGGGGACCGGCGGCAAGGACGTGTGGATCGGCGACGTCTGGCCGAGCTCGGACGAGATCTACGCGCTGATGAAATACGCCATGGAGCCGCATGCGTACCAGGCGAACTACGCGAAGGTCAAGAGCGACCCGGGCGAGCTGTGGAACAAGGTCGGCAGCGTCTCGGGGCAGGTCTACACCTGGCCGAAGTCGACGTATATCGCCAAGCCGCCGTTCTTTGATGGCTTCACGATGAAGCCAGGCGCCGCGATCACCGGCGTCAAAGGCGCGCGCGCCCTCGGCGTCTTCGGAGATTCGATCACCACCGATCACATCTCGCCGGCCGGAGCGATCAAGGAAACCTCGCCCGCCGGCCAATGGCTGATCGGCAACAACGTATTGCGCGCCGACTTCAATTCATACGGCTCGCGCCGCGGCAACCACGAAGTGATGATGCGCGGCACGTTCGCCAATGTGCGCATCAAGAATCTGATGATCCCGCAGCAGACCGACGGTTCACGCATCGAAGGCGGATTTACGCTGCACCAGCCATCCGGCGAGCAGATGTCGATCTACGACGCCGCGATGAAATACATCGCGGAGGGTGTGCCGACGGTCGTGTTCGGCGGTGAGGAGTACGGCACCGGCTCGTCGCGCGACTGGGCGGCGAAAGGCACGCAGCTGCTCGGCGTCAAGGCGGTGGTCGCGCGCACCTTCGAGCGCATCCACCGCAACAACCTGGTCGGCATGGGTGTTTTGCCGCTGCAGTTTCTTGGCACCGACAGCGCGCAGACACTGGGAATTAGCGGCACCGAGACCTTTGACATCGAGGGGCTGGAGCACGGCGTCAAGCCGCAGCAGGAAGCGACCCTTGTAATTCATCGCGCCGGCGGCAAGTCGCAGCGCGTGCCGCTCAGGCTTCGGATCGATACTCCGATCGAAGTCGAGTATTACAAGCACGGCGGCATTCTGCCGTTCGTGCTGCGTCAGTTGCTGGCCGCGTAAGCAGCACACCAAAGGTTGCAGATGAACAAGACCTCCCGCCGGCGCGCGCTCCGCCTCAATGCGCAAACTGCCGAGTTGATGCTTGCCACTCCGCAGGTCGTCGCGCATCGGCTGGCGCGAATGAGCACTGCGGGTGCAGGTGAGAGCCGCCTCGATCAGCAGGAGCTCCACCGGATGAGCGCCGAAAAGTTCGCGGCGTTCGGCGAATCGTGGAGCCAGATGGCTTTGCAGATCCTCAAGGCGAATCAGCAGATGGCGCGAGCATTCATGTTCGCTCCATGGGTCAGCGTCCGAACGATGTCCGGCGCAGCACGGGTCCAGTCGTCGATCGTGAAGCAAATGCAGAGTTCAGCTCTGCAGGTCCTGAGCAGCGGGCTGGCACCGGTCCGCAAGCGGGCAGTTGCCAACGCCAAGCGGCTTCGCCGAGCCAAGAGTCGCTGACTGGTCGCGTCATTGAGAGACGCTTGCATTGCTGGATCCGATGCCTGACGCGGCTGGTCGCCAGGCAGCTGTTGCGCCGACTGCCCATTTCGTCTCGGTCGACGGCGGCCCCCCTTTGCTGCATCTGGCCGGTGCATGGCGTTTGGCATTTCTCGAGCAGATCACAACGCAGCTGGCAGCGCTGAGCTGGCCTACGAAGTTCATCGTCGATGGTGGCGCAGTCACTGAGATCGATTCAGCCGGCGCACTGGCGATGTTGGAGTACATCGATCAACGAGGCGATTCGCCGGCCACGTTGACCGGTTTCGCGGAAAATGAACTGCGCATCGTCCAGCAGGTACGGGCGCGACTTGCTGTCGCCAACGCTCCGACGCTGCACCATCGCGTAGGGCTGCTGGAAAACCTTGGTCGCCGAACGATCGAGACCGGTCAGAGCATCGTCGGCCACGTAAACTTTCTTGGGGCCACGGTGCTCGGCATCGGACGCAGCATCCTCCATCCGCGCACTGTGCGGGTGCGCGAGCTGACAGCGCAGTTTGAGCAGGTTTGCCTGAACGCGATTCCAGTCGTTGCACTGGTAACGATGCTGATCGGTGTCGTCGTGGCGTACCTGCTGGGCCTGCAGGCCGAACAGTTCGGCGCCAACATCTTCGTCGTCGATGGGGTCGGAATCGGAGCGACTCGGGAGTTCGCGCCGATCATCGTCGCGGTGATCGTCGCCGGCCGCTCGGGCGCGGCGTTCACGGCGCAACTCGGGGCGATGAAATTGACCGAAGAGACCGACGCGATCCGCACGCTGGGGCTTTCGCCGATCGACGTCCTGGTGCTGCCGCGCGTGATCGCGCTGATGATCGCGATGCCGCTGCTGGTATTCGTCGGCGACGTAATGAGCCTGGCGGGTGCAATGCTGATTGCCGAGCCGATGCTCGACATCACACCGTCGACCTTCATCGCGCGCCTGCGCGACACGCTGGACATTTCGCACCCGCTGGTCGGTCTGGCCAAAGCGCCGGTATTTGCGTTGGTGATCGCGGTGATTGGCTGCCGGATGGGCATGTCGGTCGAGCGCGATACCCGCGCTGTTGGCATGGCGACCACCTCGACCGTGGTGCAAAGCATCGTCGCAGTGATCCTGCTCGATGCCGCGTTTGCGGTCTTCTTCCAGGAGATCGGCATCTGATGTCGCGGCCGGAAACGATCCTCGAAGTCGATTCGATCGTGACGCGCTTCGGCGAGCAGACGGTGCACGATGGAGTCAGCTTCATGCTGCAGCGTGGCACCCTGACGGCATTGATCGGCGGCAGCGGCACCGGCAAGTCAGTGCTGTTGCGCGAAATCATCGGGCTGTTGCGGCCCACTGACGGCCGCATCCGGTTGCTCGGCACCGATGTCTGGCACGACTCCGAAAGCGAACTCAACGCGATGAGACGCCGCTTCGGCATGATGTTCCAGGATGGCGCGCTGTTTTCGTCGATGACGGTGTCGCAGAACGTGGCAGTGCCGCTGATCGAGCATGCGAACGTGCCGCCTGCGCTGCTCGACCCGCTGATCAAGCTGCGGTTGGCGCAGGCCGGTCTTGGAGCAGACGCCGCCGAGAAGATGCCGAGCGAACTCTCGGGTGGTATGCGCAAACGTGCGGCGATCGCGCGCGCACTGGCGCTCGAACCCGAAGTGCTTTTCCTCGACGAACCAACATCCGGCCTGGACCCGACTACCGCGCGCGCCTTCGACCAACTGGTGCGCTCGCTGGTCGACGATCTTGGAATCACGGTTTTCCTGGTAACCCATGACCTCGACACGCTGCTGACGGTCGTCGACCGTGTGATCGTGCTGGGAAAGGGCACCCTGCTTGCTGACGGCAGCATCGACGACATTCTGAAAATCGACGATCCATGGATTCAGTCCTACTTCTCCGTACGAACGATGATCAACCGGGAGCACGAGCGCGTCTCGTAGAATCGACAGCCGATGGAAGCAGAAGCCAAGTACACCTATGTCGGGATCGCGCTGATAGCGCTGGTCGCGGCGCTGGTCGCGGCCACGGTCTGGCTGAACCGGGCGGGCGCGCGCGGCGATTTCAGCTACTACACGATCTTCTTCGAGCGCCAGCCGCTCGATGGATTGCAGATCGGCGCCGATGTGGATATGCGCGGAATCAAGATCGGCCGCGTCGAGGATTACGACCTGCTTGCCGAGAAAATCAATCGCGTGCGCGTCACGATTCGCACCGACCGCCGCGCGCCGGTCCGCGCCAACACGGTCGCGATCGTGACCCGCAACTTCGTGACCGGGATTGCCCGCATCAGCCTGATCACGCCGGAGCCTGCGGGTCCCCCACTGCCCGGCGATACCGACGAGCAACCCTACCCGGTCATCGCCGAAGGCGAATCCAACTTCGATGCGATTGCCGGCAAGGTGGGGCGCATCGGCGACATCGCGGCCGAGACGCTTGAGAACATCAATCTGCTGTTGACTGCGGACAATCGCGCCGCCATCACGGCGTCACTGGCCAACGTCAAGGAGCTGACTGCCGGTCTTAACCAACGCATGACCGATCTGGACAAGACGCTGAACGCGCTGAACGCTGCGGCCATAGAAGTCGGGCGCGCAGGAGCCAAGTTCGCCCAGGTGGCCGAAACGACGGGTAGTCAGATCGCACCGGCGATCAAGCAGGCCGACCAGACGCTGAAAGATGTTTCGACCGCGGCGTTCGCCTTGCAGACGCAGACGTCAGCGCTGGCGGAACTCTTTAGCGAAGCGACCTCTTCGACCGACGAACAGCTGACGGCAGCGGTTACCGAGTTGCGCACGACGGCTGATGCGATGACGCGCCTGCTCGATCAGCTGCGCGATCCGCGCGCTGCACTGCTCGGCCCCGGCAAGACGCAGCGCGGCCCCGGTGAATAGATGACGGGCGTGCGGCTGTGGCTGGTCTGTGCGCTGAGTGCCGCCGTGCTCAGCGCGTGCATAAGTGTCGGCCTGGGGGGCGAAGGAAGCCCGCAGGCGCAGTACCGCCTCGAGGACCTGTCGCCGAAGATGCAGCCCCGCGCAACGCCGATCGAGCGTCGGCTGCTGCTGTTGACGGCAGCTTCGGGACCAGTCGGCGACACGTACTCGATGGCGTACACGCGCGCGCCGCAGCAGCGGCAGTTCTATCAGTTCGCCAGCTGGACCGACCGCCCCTCGGAGCGGGTCGTACAGCTGCTGACCGACCGCCTTCAGGCGCGCAGCATGTTCGAATCGGTCTCGCAGCTCGGCGGCGGTGTCGGTGGCGGGCTGCTGTTGAACATTGGGGTAAACGAATTCATCCACGACGTGAGCACCGGCACCGGTCGCGTCGAAATAACCGCAGAGCTGATCCAACGTCGCGGCAGGATGTTGATCGAGCGCAAGCGATTCGTCGCGTCGGCGCCGGTCGCCGCGGAAAATGCACCGTCGGCCGTGGTTGGGTTGAGCCGCGCATTGACGACAGTGCTCGACGAGCTCGTTCCCTGGCTCGAGCGCACGGCAGAATCGCTTCCGCCTCCCGACCCCCGGACTCCTCGCAAAAGCTGAGCGTGCGCGATCCGGACAAACCATCGTCGGCGCGCAACGTGCTGGGTGGCGAACTCACCGCCTGCTGCGATTCACCGGCCACCGGCTTCTATCGCGACGGCTACTGCCTCACCGGTCCGCAGGACCTGGGCTCGCACACCGTGTGCGCAAGAATCACGCGCGAGTTCCTCGACTTTTCACTTCAGCGCGGCAACGATCTGGTGACGCCGCATCCCGAGTTCGATTTTCCCGGATTGCACCCTGGCGATCGATGGTGCGTCTGCGTCGCGCGCTGGAAGGAAGCGTTCGACGCCGGTGCGGCACCGATGGTGGTGCTAAACGCGACACACGAGAAGGCGCTCGAGATAGTGACGCTGGATCAACTGAAGCGGCACGCGGCGGATCTTCAATAGATCTCGCAGGCCGAAACGCGAATCACTCGCAGTGCTACCCCTCCTCGTCCGATCGGACGAGGGCCCTACTCCGAAAGATTTAGTCTTCGCAACGATAAACAGCCGAACGGCAATTGACCGCTGACGAGCGTACCTGTTAGCTTGCTCGCATAAACGCGCTAGGTAATTCAACTTAGACAGCGCGGCCCGGGAGCCTCCAATCGCAATCGCCGTTGATAACGACAAGCTGCGCACAGCGCCGCTTGCTCAGGGCACCCTCGCCCAGGACACGGTGCTGTGGATCGTACCGGCGCTCTGTGCACTGTTCGCTCGCGCCGTTCCCAGCGAGCTGGTGCTTCGTCAAGCGCGAGTGCAAGGTGCCGACCCGGTTGACCAGCTGAGCCAGATGCTGGCTGCCTGCGGCTTCGCGGTTGCCGTGCGCCACGTTACAGCGCGGGGGCTCGCGCAGCAGTCGTTTCCACTGGCGGTATTTCTGCGCGGCGATGGCAGCGATGGTGTTCCGCACACCGGTCTGCTTCTCGCCGCCGGCGAAACGACAGTTCTGCTGGCCGAGCGCGAGCATCCGCCGCGCCAGGTCCCGGTCGAACACTTCGCTAGCCGGTTTACGGGCACCGCACTCGCGCTGGCAGATGCCGCGCCGGCGGTCGCCGATCCCGATGCGATCGCCGCCAGCGCGCATGAGCGCCGGTTCGGTTTCCGCTGGTTCGTGCCTGAATTACTGAAGCACAAAGGCATCTGGCGCGAAGTGCTGGTCGCATCGCTGGTGATCCAGCTGCTCGCGCTGGCTCTGCCGCTGTTCACTCAGGCAATCATCGACAAAGTGGTCGTGCATCGCACTCAGTCGACCTTGATCACGCTGGCGGTGGCGATGGGCGTGTTCATGCTCTTCTCGGCCGCGCTGTCATGGGTGCGCCAGTACTTGATTCTGGTCACCGGCAATCGGGTCGACGCGGTGCTGGGTGGCGCGGTCTGGAATCACCTGCTGCGCTTGCCGATGCCCTACTTCGCACACCGCCCGACCGGTGTCATCGCAGCTCGGCTGCATGGCGTCGAGACAATCCGTGAGTTTCTGGCTTCGGCTGCGGTCGCGCTGATCCTCGACCTGCCGTTTCTTTTCATCTTCATCGCGATCATGTTCTGGTACTCGGCGACGCTGACCTTGATCGTGCTGGCGATTCTGGCCGTGATCGTCGGCATCAGTTTGCTGGTAGCGCCTATCTTTCAGCGCAGGCTGAACGAACAGTTTCTGCGCGGCGCGCGGCATCAGGCGTTTGTCACCGAGTACGTGGCTGGCATGGAGACCGTGAAGTCGCTGCAGCTCGAGCCACAGCTCAACGACAAGTACGGTTCGCTGCTCGCTGCCACGCTCGATTCGGGTCTGCGCACCAAGCAGCTCGCTAACACCTACAACACGGTCGCCAATGCGCTCGAGCAAGGCATGACCTTGCTGATTCTGGCGCTCGGCGCCTGGATCGTGATGACCACTGACATGACGACCGGCGATGCGTTCACCATCGGCATGCTGGTGGCATTTCAGATGTTCGCGCAGCGAGTGAGCCAGCCGATGCTGCGTTTGGTCGGCCTATGGCAGCAGTTTCAGCAGGCACGCCTGTCGGTCGATCGGTTGGGTGACCTGATGAACGCTCCGGTCGAGCCGTACACCGAGCACCCGCGGCGCGATATGGCTGCGCAAAGCGGTGACGTACGGATCGAGCAGCTGGCATTCCGCTATCAGGAGAACCGTCCGCTGCTGTACGAGAACCTCAGTTTCCGCATGGCCCCCGGCACCGTGACCGCACTGATGGGGCCGTCAGGCTGCGGCAAGAGCACGCTGGCGAAGCTGCTGCAGGCTTTCTACCTGCCCACACACGGCGCGATTCGACTGGACGGCATCGACGCGCGTCATTTGTCAGCCAACGAATTACGCAGCTACTTCGGCGTAGTGCCCCAGGAGACGGTGCTCTTCTCCGGCACCGTGCGTGACAACCTGCTGCTGGCGAGCCCCGGTGCGGAGTTCGAGGAAATTATCGCGGCCTGCCAGGTGGCGCAGATCGACGAAGTGATTCAGCAACTGCCGAATGGCTTCGATACCGAGCTCGGCGAACGCGGCACCGGCCTATCAGGCGGGCAGAAGCAGCGTTTGGCGATCGCGCGCGCCCTGCTCAAGCGTCCAAAGATCCTGATCTTCGACGAAGCCATTGCGAACCTGGATGCTCCAACTGCCGAGGAGTTCATCAAGACGGTCAACTCGCTGCACGGCAGGGTCACGATCCTGTTCATCACACACGCGCTGCCGCGCAGCCTGAAGGTCGACCAGATCGTGCGGCTCGGGCCGAAAGTCGAAGTGCTGACCGCAGTGCCAAAAGATAAACCGAATACCGTCGCCAATCCACCAACGAATCACGATGCAAGCTCAAGCTGACGCCGTTCCAATGCCGATTTCGCGACTCGGCAATGCACTCGCCTTCATCGAACGCATGCCGCCATCGCGCGCGCCACGCATCGTGCTCTGGAGCGTGTGCGCTTTGTTTGCGTTCACTTTGATCTGGTCGCTGGTCGCCAAGCTCGACATTGTTGCGGTCGCCGAAGGCCGACTCGTACCCAGCACTTACTCGAAGATCGTGCAGCCCGCGGAAAGCGGCATCGTGCGCGAGATCCTCGTCAAGGATGGCGACGCCGTCACCGCGGGCCAAGTGCTGGTACGGCTCGACCCGACACTGGCGAGCGCTGACAGCAGGAGCGTAGCCGGCGATGTTGAGCTGCGCCGGCTGGCCCTGCGGCGCATCGATGCCGAGCTAGCCGGGCGGACACTCGAGCTCGGTACAGCAGAAGACGCGAGCCTGTTTCTGCAGGTGCAAGCCCAAGGCAGCGCCCGCCGTCAGTCGTATCTGGACAGCCTGTCGCAGGAAGCTTCGCAGCGCGATCGCATCGCCGCCGAGCTGCGAGCGGCGACCGAGACGCTGAACAAGCTCACCGCCACCGCACCGCTGGTTCAGCAGCAGGCCGACGCCTACGACAAGCTGGTCAAGGACGGCTTCTTCAGTCCGCTGGCGGTGCAAGACAAACGGCGCGAGGCGATCAACCTGCAACAGGATCTGAAAAGCCAGTCCGAGACGGTCGCGGGCCTCAAAGCGCAGATCGCCGCGCAAGACAAAAAGATAGCGAACCTGAGCAGCCAGTATCGCAGCCACCTGCAGAACGAGCGGGTGGAGACGCAGGCACAACTCGCCAAGCTCGAACAGGAAGCAACCAAGCAAAGCTATCGCCAGGCGATGCTCGAACTGCGGGCGCCGCAAGCCGGCATCGTGAAGGACTTGGCAACGACAACGATCGGCGCCGTCGTCGCGCCCGGAACGGTGCTGCTGACGATCGTGCCGAAGGACGAACCGCTGATGGCAGAAGTGCGCATCGGTCACAGCGACATCGGATTCGTCGAGCCCGGACAGGCGGTGAAGCTGAAGCTCGCCGCGTATCCGTTTCAGAAGTACGGAATGTTGGAGGGAACGGTTAAGACGATTGCGGCAGATGTTTCGTCGGCGAGCGCTTCGGACGCAAAACCGGCTCCGATCGATCTCGGCTTCAAGGCAATCGTCGCACTAAACACGCAGCAACTAACCGCGCGCGGACAGCCGTTCGTGCTGAATCCTGGAATGCAGGTCATCGCGGAGATCAGGCAAGGCGAAAGAACGGTGATGGACTACTTGTTGAGTCCAGTGACAGCGACCGTGACGCAGGCAGGAAGAGAACGGTGAACAAGCGTTATTGCACCTGCAGACCGGTTGGGGCGTACGTAGGGCGGATCTCTATGAGAGGGACAGCGATGCACGCACAGCAAGGGGCATGGCAGTCGAGGTTGGGTCGCACTGCTGTTGCGCGCTGGGCGATGTTCGGGGTGCTCGTCCTCGTCCAGGCGCCTGCAGTTTCGCAACTCGTTTCGTCGCAGGGACAGACGATTCCGGAAACGTGCAAGTTTCCCGCCAAGCTTCCCACGGAGTTTCGAGTATTCGCCGGTGGCGGCTATGTAGGTCGACAGGTTTGGCGTCTTGGCGGCCCCACGAAACATGTTTTTGAGGTGCGGGTTCACCAACCAGGCAGCCCGGTCGTTCTAATGCTCGGCGCGTATGAGTCGACCTATTGGCAAGTGAGGTGGTCCGAGCAGACGAAAATCATCGGTGTCTACTTGAGCGGATACCAGAAGCAGTTCCTGCAAGGTCTTCCCACTGACATTCCCAGGGTCACGCACTCTTCGGCAGAAGCAAGCGTGTGTCCGACCTTCCACTTGCACTCGGGCCAGCTTCCGACCGGCTTGAACGCGGTCGCGCGCGCTGTGTTCGGGCGGCCCATCGAGCTTGTCTTCCTTGCAGAAGAGGGTGTTGTGAACATCGGCCAGGCGCCGGCGGCAACAAAGTTTCTGACCGACGAAAGTGCGACTGCGCCGGAGCCGACCGCTACCGAGTTGAACGGAACGGCAGCTTTGGAGCGTGCGGTGCAATTGGGCTTGATTCGCCCGGCGAACTGGAACGACTTGGCAGCGTGGGACGCAGCCGCAGCCGCGCTGCGACCAGGAGGACGAACCGGTGCGGCCAGCGATCCGATTCCTCGCTTCGGTGCACCGTTTCGAACCTATCTGATTCTCAAGCCCTTCACTTTTCCGCCGGGCTTGTATGGGAGCGATTCCGCCACGTTTTATGTTCCGAAGGGCGTGCCGACTCCGCGCGGGGACCGCGGCCATTCGACGGTCTATGACTTCAACGCGTTGAGGTGTTCTCGGTCGGAGGGATGTCAATGAAGTTCTTTATGCGGTGCGATCATGTTGCTCTGGGCTTTTGCGTCGTTGTTGCGAGTGCGTTTATTGCCCCCACCGAAGCGGACGCGCAGGTTTACAAGTGTGTGCGTGGCGGCGAGGTAAGGTATCAGCAGCAACCGTGCGAATCAGCGGTTGGTCAGACTGAACTTTCGGTGCCGGAATCTTCCGGCGTTCGCATCGGTCCGTCACACAAGTCCACCGCTCAAAGAAATCCACCGGCGGCAGTATCGGCTCGCAATGAGCCTCCTCCCGCGCTGCCGGCCGCGAGAGCCAACTCACCTGGTTGCAATTTTCCCTGGCGTCCGCTGCCTCCCGATGCGTTGATTTACGCGGTCACGCTATCAGGTGGTCGTCACGGTTCCGGCTTTCCGATCGACGAGAGCGGCGAGGAAGTGCAGATTGAAGAGATCATCGTCAACCAGCCTGGTAAGCGGGTTGCACTTCTGCTTAGCTTCACCAATTCCACTGCTTGGTTTATGAAATGGACTCCCGGCACGGAGATCCTTGCGGTCTGGGCGAGCGGAAACAATCGGCAAGGTGTCGCAGGGCTACCGAAGTCTGTACCGCTTCTTCGCACCGATGAAAAATTCGATAAGTCGCCGTGCGGCTGGTTTGCGTTCTACGTCCAGCACTTTCCGCGCGCAAACGAGGTTTCGCTGAAGGCGTTCCAACGGCCCGTTACGGCGACCGTCACGCTCGGGCGAGAAAACTGGGTCGGAGCAAAACCGGATCCGAACATCCCGCTTCAATGGTCGGATGAGGTGACGGTGCGCTCACTCGAAAGCAAGGAAGGCTGGAACCACGGACGCATGGCGCTCGTCAGGCTCGAACGCGAAGGATATGTGAGAAAGGCATTTCGTAAGGAAGTTTGGGACTGGGAGGACCAATGGGCCAAGAAAAACGACGTCCCTCCCGTGCAGAACCTGCAGCGTCCAGGCCGCCCGACCGATGAAGTCGATTTCTACGTCGTGCAGAAGCCTTTTCACGTGCCGAACCTAATGGGCGGAAACCTGCTCGTGCCAAAGGGAATGAGTCCTCCAACTGGAGATATGACCCTCATTGGCATTCTGGACTGGAACACGCTGACTTGCTGCGGCGGTGCTTGCCACCGGCTTGGGATTCAGCTGTATCCGAGATGCGGGCAGCCGCGCTAATACAGTAATTAAGAGGTTTCCAATGACTATGTTCAACAGCGCGGATTGAAGAAGAATGCAGAGAAATGAACCAAATTTTCCTGAAATCTGCATGAGAACCGCCCCATGATTACCGGAACGCCATTGGATCTGACGCACTTCGGAGTTGTGCTCGACACCCTCGGTTGGCTGTATGTGGTGTTGGCTCTAGCTGCACTCGGTGCAGCGCTGTACTGGCCGAAGCGCACTGTAATGAAAGCAACGGCCGTCCTAGTGGTGATTGCGGTGTTCGGCTATCTGCCGATCAGCTATGTGCTGCGAGCGCAAGAGGTTAAGTCCCGACAACTGCGCGCCTATGAGCACTTTCAAATGCGCTGTAAGGATGCAGGAATGCGCGTTACGCGACGCGAGGAGGGTGTTGAGGGCGTCTACCTGATGAAGATTCGGCCAGTTGATGTGAGCTTAACCAATCAGTTCACACCCGACGACGTTTACGGATACGACGGCGGTGGCGCGTCCTACATCAAGACCTTTCTGCGGATTACTGAAGGCGCAGACATAAAAAATCAGTTCGGTGAGCTGCCGAAACACTCACATATCGGCTATCGCTGGGTGGAAGCTCATGACGAAAAGGATGGCCACCTCTATCGCTACACCCTTGCGCACAAAGTGGTGCAGATATTGAGCGACGATCAATGGGGGGCCGCCAAGAAGAACGATCCGAATATGCGACGGCAAATGTATAGCCTTGTCGTTGATCAAGAGCCCGTTACCTCAGTTACTGCCAAGTATGGGATCAATTGGGCCGATATCTCCACGCGCGAGGACCGTGAACACTGGGTAGCCGGCGGCATCGTGGAGATCGTCGACCTTGAATCCAAAGAAGTAATCGCCGAACGCAAAGGGTACATGTGGGACAAGGCCATCGGCAGCCGTGCGGGACACCGATCGCCGTGGGCCTTCGCTCGAGATACAGCATGCCCACCGTTTCGTCAGACCGAGGAAAGACGCGCGTATTTCGATCCTGTAACCAGCCAGTTCACTCAGTCCGTACTCAAACCTCTCCCTTAGAGGAAAGACCATGACAACACCAACAATTTCCCAACTCTATAGGTTTGCCAATCTTCAAATGGCAGCCGAAACACG
The DNA here is from genome assembly GCA_041747615.1 of Burkholderiaceae bacterium. GTDB lineage: Bacteria > Pseudomonadota > Gammaproteobacteria > Burkholderiales > Burkholderiaceae_F > JACCZX01. Next base: position 14,841 of record JBGTEW010000361.1, read on the forward strand.
CTTCGAGCTCTTTGGCAATACGGCGTCAGAGGCAGCTCTCACCTTTGGCAATAAGCGCAGCAGCCGATTCCCGGCGGCGCTGGCACAGCAATTCGCCGCTACCTATGAAATTTTGTCGCACAGAGAAAACACCACCACCGGCTTTAGCGGCACCTTGTTTCGCGCCATGGTGTCGCGCCCTGAGTGGGGCGTGACGGTGGGTGATCTAACCCTTTGCATCCGCTCGACCGAATTCATCGACGATGCGGCGCGCGACAACGCATCAACGAACAAGATAGAAATCAGGGACTCCGGCTTCGCTTTCGGCCAGATCGCCGACATGAAAGCGTGGTTCGATCAGCTCAATGCCGATCCGAACAAGCTCGGCGGCAAAAACTTCGCGCTGACTGGTTACAGCCTGGGCGGTAACGTCGCAACAGCCTTCAATCTTCTGATGCGCGAAGCAGGCCAAGCGCATCGCATCACGGCCACTTACACGTTTAATGGCGCCGGTGTCGGCACCGTAACCAGCGGCACGCTGACTGACGTGATCAGTGCGTTTAACCAGCAGCGTACGCAAGGGAGCCTCGCATTCTTTCAGCGGCCCGAGTCGGCGACTCTGTATGCCAACCTCAGAAACCTGATCAACGGCGCGGCCACAGTGACGATCGCCGATATGAACAACGCACTGTCTCAGATCGGCAGTGCGCAAACGGCCGCCCAGGGCTTACCTGTCTCGCCGGACAAACCCCGGCTACTGTATGAATTGAGCTCCCTGTTGGTTGCCGTCACGAACGCTAAGTCGATCTTGGGCGAAGCGTTGCGCGCGCCGACGCTGACTGATCCGACCGGTGCTCCAGAGAACATCAGTCCCGGCGTGATTGACGCCACCAAGCTCGATTATCAGATGGCTGTACTGCAAGCACGGGAGGTAACCGACCCGTTCCAGTCCAACATTATTGATGAGTACGGTGCGGCCTACGCGGTAGATCGCGCGCTCGCTTCAGCAGCACAGCGCGCGGGGTTATCGCCGTTCTACGACGTCTATGGCGCGCCGCCTCCCTCCGCAGTGGCTAACTCGCAGATTCATTACGGACAACCGGTGCCGCTGTTTATCGAAGACCAGCCGTTGTTTCGTGGTGACTTTGGCGGCGAGACTATTCGCAACACGCTGCTTTTCGGCGAGCTGAAGTTGCTGGGCAACAACTTCAGCTTGGCCGACTTCGGCGATACACACAGCCTGGTGCTGTTGGTTGATTCGCTGAGCGTAATGGATACGCTGGCGCGGCTTGATACTACCTTCACCGCGGACACTGGCAAGACAATCTTCGAGGTGGCCTCGAATCTGACGCGCCAAACATTGCCTTTTTCGCAAGGCGGCGCCGAAGGAGATGTGCTCGAGCGTGTTGTCAATGCTTTAGCCGATACGCTGGGCCACTCTGGCTGGACGCGTCTAGTCGGAAGCACGGCCGGCAATACGTGGGCGACAATGGAGGACGCTGGCGGCGCTACCGGACGCGCGACTTTTCACGCCGCGCTAAAGACGCTGATTGAGAGCCCGTCATTTCAGGCGCTCGTCGGCAAACTAGAGGTCACCCCGCTCACAGCTCAGAGCAGTTTGGGCAGTACCGCCAGTACCGACTTCGGCGACTTCATCGCGCTGAAGACACTGAGCCCGTTCGCGCTGAAAGCGCAACCCGGCCAGCAAGTCACGCTGAACAGTGTATGGAACAGCGTCCACAACGCCGACTTCACTGCGTGGGGCGCCGATCAGGCGCTGACCCCGGCGCAGCGCGCCGGGGGTTTGGCCACTTTCTCCGACTATTACTACGCCGATCGCGCCACGCTACTCGCGACACTGCTCGAGCGCAATCAAACCAATAACAGCACCGGTGTGGTGCCGCTGCCGGGCATGCGGCCCGACATCGCTACGACGTTTGACTGGTTCGAAAACGGCATACCGAACATCCTGATCGCGCAAGCGCCCAATCGCAGGCCGATCGTGCAGTCGGTCTATGTTGCCTTTGCCGACGATGCGAGCCGCTCGCTGACCGGTATGAATGGTGGCAACGATCGTCTCTATGGCGGCGCCGGCAATGATCTGCTGAAGGGCCTGGCCGGCAATGACTATCTGGAAGGTGGACGCGGCGCTGATCGGCTCGAGGGTGGCACCGGTCACGACACGCTGCTCGGCGGCGCCGGCATCGATGAGTTGCTCGGTGGCACCGGCAACGACTGGCTGCTCGGCGGCGCCGATGCCGATCTGAGGCTGGAAGGTGGCGACGGCATTGATCGCCTGGAAGGCGGCGCCGGCTTCGACAACTATTACCTGAGCACCAGCGACACTGCGGTCGACACGATCTCGGACTCGGGCGACGACGGCCGGCTATGGGTCGACGGCACGATGATCGGCGGCTTTACCACCGTGCGCGCCGGTCTATACGAAAGCACTGGCGGCCTGTACCGGATGGCGGTGTTGGGCGATGGGTCAACCACTTCGACAGCGATGGTGTATCGCAAGAGCGATGGCAGAACGCTCGCCAACATCATCGGCATCGCCGGCTCGACCGTGCTCGGCTATACGCTGCCAGCGCCGCCGGCTCCCCCGGCACCGAACTTCAACTTCACCCGCGGCGCCGAATCGGATCTCTACCGCGTGTGGTTTGCGCACGGCGGCGGCATCGCGCAGTTAATCTCGGGTACCGGGCTCGCCGACGGCGCCGGCGCCAACGACTGGATCGAAGGCGGCGCGTTTACCAACATGGAGATTCGCGGCGGTCTGGGTAACGATCAGCTGATCGACCTAAAAATCTCGAACCCGGCGCAGGAAGCGCAGCAGACGACGACGCTGATCGGCGGCGCAGGGTCGGATTTCCTGTATGGCCGCGGCGGCACGCTGTATCTGGACGGGGGCGCCGACAACGACTTCATATCTTCGGCAAGATTCGATTCGGCACCCGAGTTCAAGACGTATCTGCGCAACGGCAGCGGTGGGCTCGATGAATTTTTGACGTCGACTCCGGCGATCGTGGCCGACATGGGAATCAAATTGTCGCTGGCACCGGTGGACGTCAACGGGGCAATCGGCAGCTACGACACCACGCTTGCTCGGTGGGAGTTTTACTACCGCCCGATTGCCGCCGGCACGGTGACCGCCGCCGGCAATCTGCGCGGCGAGGCGGGCTCTGCATATTCACTCGTGATGCGCAACGACGGCGGCGGGTTGTACCTCGGCGCGCCGGGCGCGGCTCCTCCGCTGTCGCTTCCGGTCACTCAATACACCGCAAGCTGGACCACAGGAGCCAATGATCCGCTGCGGGCCGCCGATGTCACGGTCAGGCGCAGTGACGGAGGCACCTTAAACACGGTCATTGCGCAAGTGCTGTCTTCGACGGTTCCAACTTCGACGATGGCGCGCGATGGCAACGACAATTCGGCCGAGCTCGCCTTCATCGACGCCGGCAGCGGCGACGACATCGTGTTCGGCGGCGCGGGACGTGACATCATCCAGGGCGGGATCGGCAATGACCGCATCGATGGCGCTGGCGGCGAAGACTTTATCGACGGCGGCGGGGGCGATGACTTTCTGGTCGGTGGCCGGTTCAACGACGTTATCGCCGGAGGCGACAACAACGACATCCTGCACGGCGGCGGTGAAAGCGACTCGCTGTACGGCGGCAGTGGAAACGATGTTCTGCTCGGAGACTTCTATCAGGCGTCGTACGACAGTTACGGAAGCGTGATCTCGTACACCGAGCTGCAGCCGGCGGGCAACGATCTGCTCGATGGCGGCGACGGCAACGATATTTTGGACGGCGGTCGCGGAAATGATGTTCTATTCGGCGGCGCGGGTGACGACACGCTCGACGGCGGTCCTGGCAGCGACGTGCTGCACGGTGGTGACGGTAACGACATTCTGATCAGCCATCGCGGAGACGGACTCGGCAACGACGACGTGCTCGACGGCGGCGCCGGCAACGACACCTATGTTTTCGAAAGCCACCTGTATGTCGTGTGCGACAACATCGGCAGCGTCGAGGGATTCGGCAACACGACGATTGACGATACGGCCGGGCTCGACACTGTGCGAACCAATTTTTTCCGCGCGAACTTGCCCACCGGCGTTGAGAACCTGCAGCTCAACGGCTTTGCGGTCGGCGCCGGCAACATCAACCTGGGCCAGTATCTGGCCTGGGGCAGCGATGCGCGGGCGCGTTATGAAGGAAACGCTGCAGACAACGTGATCGACGCCTCCAACGTAGGGCAGCAAGCCGGCTTCATCGACGCGTTTCTCGGCGGCGTCGTCATCGACGGCGGAATGGGCGCCGACACGATGATTGGCAGCACAGCATCGGATACCTACATCGTCGACAACGTCGGGGATGTCGTGATCGAGTCGAACGCCGGGTTCTCGGGCGACACGTCGATCGACCGCATCGTGACGCCGTTTGCGACGACGCTGTCGGCCAACCTCGAAGAAGTCGAATTGACGGGGACGGATTCGGTCGCGGCCACTGGTAATGCGCGCGACAACCTACTGCTCGCATCGACAAATTCGGGCGCCAACGTTCTCGCCGGGCTTGCGGGTAACGACACTTACCGCATTGGACTGAACGACACAGTGGTCGAAGCCACCGGCGCCGGTAACGATACGGTCGAGATCGACGGCCAGATTACGAGCGATCTGCGCGGGCAGACCTTCGATCTGGCGAATTACGCCAACGTAGAGAACCTGAAGATCTACAAAGGAAGCAGCGGCGGCGTCACGCTGCGCGGCAACTCAGGCAACAACATCCTGTATGGCTCGGCAGGCGGCGGCAACCTGATCGACGGCGGCGCTGGCAACGACACGATATGGGATTTCGATCAGTCGCAATACTGGGATCGGCTGTTCCAGCAGATTCTCATCCCGGTGCCGATCAATGGCAGCGACCGTCTTGTCGGCGGTGCTGGCAACGATTCGATCGTGTCGACCGGTGGCGCCGATCTGCTCGATGGCGGAACCGGCAACGATCTGCTCGAAGCGCGCTTAGCTGGCTCGCGCACGATCGTATTCGGCACCGGCTACGGAATCGATACGGTGACTTTCACCGGCGTAACCGGAAGCCACACGTTGAGCTGGACCGCCGGCACCGATTTTTCATCGCTGCGCAGTCAGCGCGTCGGTAACAACCTGCAACTGACGCTGAACACCGGCGCCGACCGGCTGGAGCTGGTGAACTACTACTCGGCCGATCCGACGCAGCGGCCCGAATTCAATCAATGGCAAGTCGGCGATCAACTGATTCTTCCGCGCGCTGCGATCGATACGTTTCTCGCCACCGGTGCGCCTGGCATTGCGACCGCAGCATCCGATTTTCTGGCGGCCGCGGCGGCCGGAAGCACGATCAACGCGCTTGCTGGAGATGACTACGTGCTCGGCGCCAACGGTAACGATGTTCTTTCAGGCGGCACCGGCAATGACTACCTCTCAGGCGGATCGGGTAACGACACCCTGAACGGTGGTGACGGCAACGACCAACTGGATGGCGGCGCCGGCAACGATCAACTGACCGGCGGCCTCGGCAACGACGAGATTACGGGCGGCGCCGGTGCGGATGTGATCCACTTCAGCCTCGGCTCCGGGCAGGACCGCATCAAGAACAACCTGCTGAGCACCGTCGACGGCGTTGACGTGCTCCGATTCGACGCCTCGATCAGTCCCGCCAATGTCACCGTAACCGCAGATAATTTCGGTGGGCTTGTCGTGTCGATTGCCGGCGGCGATCAAATCATCGTCGACGGCAGCCAGCGCGACTTCAACGACACCGTCGTTTCGCAGGGATTTTTATGGACGGCCGGCGATACTCAAAGCACGCTCGATCGCATCGAATTTTCCGACGGTACGGTCTGGACTCATGCGGACTTGATCAGCCGCGCCTATCCGCGGTTCGGTACCGCCGGTAATGACACGCTAATCGCACCGCACGGATATTCCGCTCATATCGACGGCCTGGCGGGCAACGACATCCTGATCGGACGCGACGGCAATGACACACTGATCGGTGGCGCAGGCTACGACCAGCTTCAAGGCGGCGGCGGCGACGATCTGCTCGACGGCGGCGACGGCGGCGGCTGGCTGCGCGGAGAGGCAGGCGACGATGTGCTGATCGGCGGCACTGGCGACGACACACTCGACGGTGGCACCGGAGCAGACTCGATGACGGGCGGTAGCGGCAACGACACCTATGAAATCGACGATATCAACGACGTCATCATTGAAGCCGCAGCGGGCGGCACCGACATGGTTAAGACCCATATCGACTACGTTCTGGGGCCCAACCTCGAAAACCTGTCACTGTTTGCGGCGGGGCTGCGCGGTGAGGGCAACAGTAGCGCCAATACGCTCTTTGGCAGTACCGGTGATGACATTCTGGTCGGTGGCGGCGGAATCGACCACATCGACGGCGGTGGGGGCAATGATTTGTATATCGGCGCGGGCGACGGCGATAACTTCGTTTCCTATCCGGGGACTGGTATCAAAACGATCGATAACGTCGCAGCCGCGAATCCGGCCTTGGGAGCTCTGCTACTAAGCGATCCATCAGTGCTGCCAGGCGATCTAATCGTCACACGCGGGACGGGTTCGCAAGCAGATGATTTGCTGATTGCCTTTAGGGGCGTGGCCGGGCAGGTCGTGATCAAAAATCATTTTCTGCTCACTGCGGGTCAGCGCCGTAACGGCATTTCGTCGATTCAATTTGCAGACGGCCACACGTTCGACAGGAGCGCAATCGACTCGTGGGTCGGTGTTGCACCGGCGAACGGAGCAGACCTGAATGCCAACTCCGTCTACGGCACCAGCAGCAACGACTTCCTCTACGGGACTGCCAACGGTGATCGGATCTACGGCCTCGCAGGCGCTGACTTTCTGTACGGTGGTGCCGGTGCCGATACTCTGGCCGGCAGCCTCGGTGACGACATCTACGACGTGGATCATATTGACGACTACGTCTACGAAGCTCCGAACGCCGGCACCGACTCGGTTCAGGCAACCATTTCGTACAGTTTGCCGGCCGGGATCGAGAATCTTTATCTGATGGGTGCGAGCAACATTGACGGCACCGGCAACTCGGGCGCAAACAGCTTGTTCGGAAACGCGGGCAACAACCGCCTCGCAGGCGGCGCCGGCAACGATTATCTGGATGGAGCAGCCGGTGACGATGTCATTTTCGGAGATGACGGCAACGACTCGCTGATCGGCGGGTTAGGAGCCGACACATTGAGCGGCGGTTTAGGCAACGACACATACTATGTCGATTCGACGGCTGACGTGGTCAACGAGCTGCCGGGCGAAGGCACTGACACCGTCTTTGCACCGATCACGTGGTCCTTGGCGGTCAACGTTGACAACTTGACGTTGACGGGCGCGTCAGCGATCAACGGCATCGGAAACGCGCTGAACAACGTGATCACCGGCAACAGCGCCGCCAATGTGCTGACCGGTGGTGCGGGCAACGATACCTACGTGGTCGATGCGCTCGACACCATCAACGAAGGTGCCGGCGAAGGCACGGACACGGTCCAGACGTCCGTCACCTACACGCTCGGCGCCAATGTCGAGAACCTGACCCTGACCGGCACTGCCGCAATCAACGGCACCGGCAACTCTCTGAGCAATCTGATTATCGGCAACTCGGCGGCGAACACTCTGAACGGCGGTGCCGGCGCAGACACGATGCAGGGCGGCGGCGGCAACGACATCTATATCGTCGATAACACCGGCGACGTCGTCACGGAAGCGGCCAGCGCCGGCACTGATCGAGTCGATTCATCGGTCAGCTACACCCTTGGCGCCAACATCGAAAACATCACGCTCACCGGCACCGCGGCAATCAACGCTACCGGCAACTCGTCGAACAACACGCTAACCGGAAACTCTGGCGCCAACCGGCTCGACGGCGGCGCCGGCAACGACACGATGATCGGCGGCGCCGGCAATGACACGTATGTCGTCGGCAGCACCGGCGATGTCGTTACCGAAGCCGCGAGCGCCGGCACGGACACGGTCGAGTCGAGCATCACCTACACGCTAGGCACCAACGTCGAGAACCTGACGTTGACCGGATCAAGCGTCATCAACGGCACCGGCAACTCACTCGCCAACACCCTGATCGGCAATTCCGCCGCCAATACGCTCGATGGGAGCACCGGTGCGGACAGCATGTCAGGCGGTGCGGGCAACGACGTCTACATTGTCGATAACGCCGGCGATGTTGTGACTGAAGCGGCCAGTGCCGGCACGGACCGCATCGACGCCTCGGTGAGCTTCACACTGAGCGCAAACGTCGAGAACCTTACGCTCACAGGCACATCGTCGATCAACGCTACCGGTAACACGCTCAACAATGTCCTGACCGGAAACGCGGGCGCCAATCGGCTGGACGGCGGCGCAGGCAACGACACGATGGCGGGCGGTGCGGGCAATGATGTTTACGTGGTCGACAGCACCGGCGATGTAGTCACTGAAGCGGCCAGTGCCGGAACCGATCGGGTTGAGTCATCGATCACCTACACGCTCGGCGCAAATGTCGAAGACCTTACGTTGACAGGTACCGCTTCCATCAACGCTACCGGCAACACGCTGAACAACGCCCTAACCGGTAACAGCGGCGCCAACACGCTCAATGGTGGCAGCGGCGCCGACACGATGGCCGGCGGCGCAGGAAACGACATCTACATCGTCGACAACACGGGAGACGTCGTCACTGAAGCATTAAGCGCCGGCACTGACCGCGTCGATGCATCCGTGACCCACACGCTGGGCGCCAACATCGAGAACCTGACGCTGACCGGCACGGGTGCCATCAATGGCACCGGCAACACGCTGGACAACGCGCTCACGGGCAACAGCGCGGCCAACGTTCTGTCCGGCGGCGCCGGCAACGACACGCTGACCGATGCGGGCGGCGCCAACGTGCTGATCGGCGGCGCGGGTAATGACACGTTGAACATCACGAGCACCAGCGTCGACCGCATCGCGATGGCGCGCGGCCACGGCAGCGACATCGTTGTCAGTAGCGGCACCGCCGCCAACGATGTGCTCGAAGTGTCCAACGGCATCGCCAAGTCGGCGATGGCGCTAATGAAGACTGGCAACGATCTGGTTGTCGATTTGGGTTCCGGCGAGACAGTGACTCTGCGCAACTGGTATGCAACGACCAGCGTGCGCAATGTAGGCACGCTGAAGATCATCGGCGATGCCGGCTGGGTTCCGGGGCAGACCGGAACGCCGGCACAAGTGGAGACACTGAGCATGGCTGCGCTGGCGTCTGCGTTTGACGCTGCACGCACCACTGATCCCACGTTGACCCGGTGGCCGCTCGACTCCTTCGGCAGTATGAGCGTAAGTTCCATCAGCACCATGCGCTTCGGCCACGAGGCTGATGCAGACCTGATTCGGCCAGTAGGTCGGGCAGGAGCCCTCACCGGTTCGAAACTGGCGCTGCTTGGAGAAGCTGCCGAGACGACTTCAGTATGGAGATCTCCCACGCTTGCCGACGACATCCCGCAGGCGGTTGCAGTACCGTCTGCTACCGGTGCCGAATGGGCGGTTACGCAGCCGCGTCTGAAATCGCTAATGAAGTTCTGGGATGCAGTCGAGGCGCCGAGTACACCTGAAGATATGGTGTTGGGTGCGCCACGCGCGATATCTGTCGCCGGAGGTACCGCCATTCCGTTGGAGGGTGGCACCAGCGAATGGGCACACACCCTTCCGGCGGCGCGCATGCTGGTACCGGAAGAAGCGCTCAACTCGCATCAGCCGGTGCGCGTTCGGCCGGTGGCTCGCACCGAACCATGGTGGGAATCGACCCAAATCACAGCGAAGATCGGTGCGTCCTTGCTCGAACAGATCGGGCGCAATTCACGGGGCTGGGCGACACTACATAGTGAACTTGCGACCCAGCTGACGCATGCTACTGAAAGCGCGTTCGGCGAAGCGCTCCCTCCATTGCCTTCGCTTTCGACCTACGAATCGCTCGGATGGCAACGAGGTCTGGTGGCTGAGGAGGCCCATCGGGCGACAGGCATGATCACTCAGAAACTGCAGTGACCCCGTTCACCCCTCTCCCGGTGGGAGAGGGGGCGGCATCACGAGCTGGCGCAATGTTCTCGCATCGTCGAGCGCGTGATGGCGGCGCAGGTTCAGCTGCTTGGTCGCCTCATCAAGTGCCTCATACGAAATCGGCACGCACTTCCAGTCGATGCCGCTCGGTAAATCTTCGCGACCGAGTAACTCTGTCAACGCCCAGCGGTCATAGCCGGAATCGCTGATGATCGTGATCGGTGCGCGGCCTGCGCGATCGTCGAGCCATGCGGAAAACGCGTCCGCCGCCATCGGCAGTGGCACGGCGTCGCCGTCTAGCAGCGGCACAACGATCTGCTTGACGAAGTCGCTCGAGCGTTCGGCACTCCAGCCGGTAACCTCGCAATAGAACGCGGTCGAATCGGTCGCGACGGCGCCGATGCTGATCAGCTCCGGCGTCTGCAAACTCGTGAACTCGCTGTCGATGAACACGTAGACGCGATTCGGGTCCGGCGTCAGCGTGGCCGGCGGTACCTGCAGGATGCGAAACAGCAATACTTCGTCGGCATAGTCGCCCTTCGGCAAATGCAGCTTCTCGATCACCTCAGGCGCCGGCAGGTCGGTCTCCCGAAATCCGGCGCGCCGCATCGCGCGCAGCGCTCGCACGTTGCGCCGTGAAGGCCGCACCAGGAAGCGGTTGACGCCGTATTGCGCCTGCAGCCAATCGGCCAGCAGCACCAGCGCTTCCGATCCAAGCCCGCGGCTTGTCAGGCGCCGCTCGGCGAGCCAGATGTCGAGCTCGGTGACGTCGTTCAGCAGATCGATCGGGCCGTGCGAGACGGCGCCGATCTCGTCGCCGCCGGCGACGATGACGAACACGCGGCCGTCGTACGGACGCGTGCCGTCGAAGTAGGCATTGACGTAATCGGCGGAGAATTCCTCGAGACTCGGTATCGGATGGTCCGGGAACAGCGGCGCTCCCATCATGTTCGACGTCAAATCGGACTGCGTCATCCATTCGTGAATCCGCGGCCGGTCGATCAGCCGCGCCCGGCGTAACGTCACTCGGGAGCCGACCGCAACTGTCACGCGCGTGTTCCCGTTCGCGTCAGATGTTGAAGGATCGGATCGAGCATCGCGGCACCCAGACGCGCACTGCGCGCCCCACTCCAGCCGAAGCGCGCATCGGGCGCATTGGCGTTGTCCTTGAACGGCATCTCGAGTGTCAGAGACAGGCAGCCGAACGTGTGGCCGACATACTTCGATGCGAGCTTCAGCACATCTTCCTTGTATTTGCTGGCGTGGTATCCGTGTTCGCTTTGGAAATCTGCGCTCGCGCCACGGAAGTCCGCGGAAAATGCGTTCTGCTCGGCCGCCTGCTGTGGCGTGAAGCTGGGCAACGTCTCGCTGCCCGCTACGAAGACATACGGCAGGTTCTCGTCGCCGTGAATGTCGAAGAACGCGTCGCACCCCGTCGCGTGGATCGCATCACGCACGCACCTGACCTCGGGGCTGCGCTCGATCGACGGCGCAAGCCATTCGCGATTCAGATTCGCGCCGGCCGCGTTGGTGCGCAGGTTGCCGAGTACCGAGCCGTCAGGATTCATGTTCGGAACAATGTGGAGCGTCGCAACGCGGCGCAACGCAGCGGCGCTGGCGTCCGCGTGGTCGAGCAGACGCTGCAGCAGTCCTTCGACAAACCATTCGGCCATCGTCTCGCCCGGATGCTGGCGGGCGATGATCCACACCGTCCGGTCGCCACGCCCCACCACGAGTTCATCAATGTCGCGCCCCTGAATGCTGGCGCCGAGCCGCTTCAACCGAGCGCCAGATGCTCCACCTGCCACTGAGTCTGCCAACAGCTGTAGGTGACGTTCCCACGAATACGGCTCGAAATAGGCGATATACGACGGCCCCGGTGCGGACGGCAGATCGATCGTCAGAATCTGCCCGTCATAGCGTGTAGGAATTCGTTCCCAGTCGCGGCGGTTCCAGCTCGCGACCGCACGGTAGTCGCGCCATCCATCCGGATAAGTTGTCTTCCCCGCGTTGGTGATGCGCAGCTGTGTCCCGCTCATTTCCGCACCGCTGACGCGGAAATAAAACCACTGCAGAAACTCGCTCGCCGTGCCATCCGCGGCTACATCGTGGCGAATAGCTAGGTCGACCCGCGCTGCATCGCGTGCGAGGACTTCTATCGCGCCGCTATCGAAAGCGCTGCTGATTTCAACCGGCATCGCTCGAAATCAGACTATCCGGCAGGCGTCATCGAAATCGAGGCGCGGCGAACGCGGAAAGATACCGGCAGGGTCGCCGTGGCCGAGGCTGCAGATGAAGTTGGCCTTGACGGAAGTGCCGGCGAAGAAAGCCTGATTCACCTTGTCGGCATCGAAGCCCGACATCGGCCCGCAATCAAGCCCCTGTGCGCGTGCCGCGATGATGAAGTACGCGCCCTGCAGGGAACTGTTGCGGAACGCCGTTTCCCTGATGACATCGGGCTTGCCTGCGAACCAGGATCGCGCGCTCTGATCGTGCGGGAACAGCCGAGGCAGCTTCTCGTAAAACTCGAGATCCATCGCCAGGATGGCGGTCACCGGTGCCACGCGTATCTTCGCGGCATTCTTCGGACTCGCGCAGGCCGCGAGTTGCTCCTTTGCAGCCGCCGACTGCACGAACACGATGCGCAAAGGCGAACAGTTCGCGCTGGTGGGTCCGAATTTCATGATGTCCCACAGCTCACGCAGCGTCGCGTCAGATACCGGCGTCGGCAGCCACGCGTTCTGCGTGCGCGCCTTGCGAAAAATCAGGTCAAGCCCGTTGTCGTCAAGGCGCTGAGAAGCTTTTTCGGTAGCCGCGTGCGCCATCTGCCTATCCAGGGCGAAGCGGAGGAGTATAGGTGGCGGCAGGCCCCGCCGCCTCGTAGATCAAGTCAGATAGAAATACCAGCCGATCGTAGCGGCAATGGAGACCGCCGCCGCAATCCATAACAAGCGGCCTCGTGAACGATCTGCGCCAGCCGGGCGATCGTAGACCCCCACCGACTTTTGGTTCCGATCCGGATCTTGCTCGCTCATGGAATTGGGCGAGGCGTTGCGCCTCGCCCTGCCCATTCCTATCTTCCGTCGCGATCCGAGTCGCCCGGAATGACGCGCTCTACGCTATCGGACGCACGCTCCCAGCCGCGCCTCACTGCGGCCTTGAAACGCTCCCAGCCGCCGTCCGGATTGCGCGACTCCCAGTCGCGGCGTGCATCGGGTTCTATGGCGGACCAGTCGCGGCCGCGGTAGCGGGCGTTGCCGGATAACTCGCCGCCGAACCGGTAGGCCGGCTCGTAGTCCTCGTACGCACCACCAAACGAGCTGAGATTTTCGCTGTAGTGAGTGCGGTAGTCGTCGTCATAGTCCCTGGACCAGGTCGGCGATGCCGACGTGGCCGGCATGCCCGACAAGGTGGTCGCCGCGCCCGTCTGCGAACGCATACCAGCGTCCGCGCCGGAAGCGGCGCCAAGCGAGCCGCCATAGGCCGCACGCTCACGCTCCAGTTGATCGACGCTGTACGGCTCGGAGCTCGGGTCGTGCCGCTTCCAACCCTGCTGCTTCCACTGCTCGGCCCGCCGCTCGATATCCACCGCACCGTGATTGCGCATGATG
>JBGTEW010000362.1:0-9102 GCA_041747615.1 Burkholderiaceae bacterium
AATCGTCCGGCAGCGATTCCGGCCGCGCATTGGCCGATCACTTGCGATGTGCCGACTGCCACGGTCCGGCGTTGCAGGGAACCGACGCCGGTGCGGCGCGGCTCGCCGGGCAAAGGGCGAGCTACACCGCCTGGTCGCTGCAGCTGATGCGGGGCGGCACCCGGTCGCACGGAACTGCCGCCAAGCCGGATCCGCTCCTTGCCAACCTTAGCAACGCCGAGATCGAGTCACTGGCCGCACATTTGGCGTCGCTGCGCTGACCCCGGGCCGCCGCCGACAGCGGTGAAGTGACGCCTTGCTAGCTGTGCTCCGCAACCGTCGCATAACATGTCAGTGCCGCGGACCCGCGTTATGGAGGCTCGTTGAGCGCAGTCGTTCATCTATCGCTTCACCCGTCGTGCGGTCGTCAGCGCGCGCGCCGCTGACCTTACGTTAGGCCTCTCGATCCGCAATGCACAGGACCGTCGCGCTGCCGACGCTGTCGCTACTGATCCTGGCCTCAGTCGCGTTTTGATCTAGCGCAACAAATTTCCCCCCGTCTTGGAGTCATCATCTGCTCATCTTCCGGCTCTGGAGGTCATCTTGCTTCGCTTCGACATCCCACAAGTTTGGTCCAATGTCATTCGCCTGGAAGCATTGATCACCACGCTCACATGCCTCTTGGCGCTGCTCGTTTAACCCTGGTTGATGGTGTGCTGATAATTCAAGGCGCTGTCGCGGCTTCGTCGGGCACCATCGCTGTGCTTCACACCTGCTCTGGAAGGCAGTCCTCGTTCAGCTGAATCGTCCCGGAAGGAAGGAGAACGCCGGCGCTAAGATATTCGCAAACAGGTGCTATTCGTCGCAAGTTCAGTCTCGGTAGCTTTGTTCGCAGGAGGAAGCAGTCTGTGGGTCGTGCCATGCCTGGCGCTGATCGTTTTCTCCACCACAGAGTGGGGGTTGTCCTTCTGCGCCGCATGTTGGGCTTACGGGGCGTGGTATCGGAGGTTCCCGCCCACTGGGTCATGAACCTGAATTCGTGGTGTCGGTTGCCATGAAAATCGTCGCGCCAGTTCGCGCCACGCGGACTTACACCCAGCGTCTGATCGCGGCTCCGGCGGCCGTCTTCCCTCTTTTTTGTCCTGTCCGCGAGGCCGACTGGATCGAAGGTTGGGATCCACCGTTGATCGTTTCGTCGTCTGGTGTCGCTGAGCCTGATTGTGTCTTCACTACTCCGGCCGAGCCGATCAACGCGGTCTGGTACATCACTCGTCACGAGCCGGAAGGGGGCTTCGTCGAAATGCTAAAGATCACGCCCGACGTCACCGCCTGCAGGCTGACAATCCTGCTTCGTGCGGCCGCCAGCGGATGCGAGGCTGACATCACGTATTCGCACACGAGCGTCGGGCCGCAGGGCGACGCCTTTGTCGCCTCGTTCACCGAAGAGTTCTACCTCGAGTTCGTGCAGGACTGGGAGTCACGGGTCAATCACTACCTGCGCCCCGGCGTCGCGTTGAGGGCAGTTGGCTGCCCCTTCTGCAGCCGACCTCGAACGTTGCCCATAAGGCCCCTTCGTTTTTTTCGTTGAGGAAAATCATGAGCGCTTCAGGCCAGCTCAACATCAGCAGGCTCATCGTGCGCGCGGTGAACGTACCGATGCGAATTCCGCTGCAGACAAGCAGCGGAACCATACGCGTTGCACCACTGGCGCTGCTCGATCTTCACACTAACGAAGGTGTGACCGGGCGCTCGTACTTGTTCTGTTACACGCCGCTCGTCTTGAAACCGGTGTGCGAGCTCCTCACGAACCTTCAACCGGTTCTCCAGGGACTATCCGTTGCACCTCTTGAGCTGAACCGCCTGCTGCACTCGCGGTTCCGCCTGCTCGGCGCGAAGGGAATCGTAGGAATGGCGCTGGCTGGCATCGACATGGCCGCGTGGGACGTACTGGCAAGAGCTGAGGGTCAACCTTTGGCGCGCGCACTGGGCGCAGACCTTCTTGAGATTCGCGCGTACAACAGTTGTGGACTCGGCCTGATCGGCGCTGACCTTGCCCCAGCTGAGGCCGAAGCATTGGTCGCTTCAGGTTTCTCGGCAATCAAGGTGCGCCTCGGCTACCCCGAACTTGCCACCGACCTCAAGGTTGTGAGGGCTGTGAAATCTGCTGTCGGCGACAAAGTCCATCTGATGTCGGACTACAACCAGGCGCTTTCTGTTCCTGACGCTGTGCACCGCGTTCGCGCGCTCGCCGACGAAGGCCTGTACTGGATCGAGGAACCATGCCTCGCACACGACTACCAGGGATATGCGCGTGTACGAGCCGCGTCCAGGTGTCCGATTCAGATGGGCGAAAACTGGTGGGGGCCGAGCGAAATGGCCGCGAGCCTCGGCTTCGGAGCTTCAGACCTTGGGATGCCCGATGCGATGAAGATCGGAGGCGTCAGCGGATGGATGCAAGCGGCAGCTCTGGCCGATTCAGCGGGAATGCCGATCTCTACCCACCTCTTCCCAGAGGTCAGCGTGCATCTGATGGCCGCTACACCTACGCGGCACTGGCTGGAGTTCGTCGACTGGGCGTCGCCCATCCTGGCCCAACCGATGGCCATCAAGGATGGCCAGGCGTCCATACCCGATACGCCGGGGACAGGAATCGAGTGGGACGAAACGGCGGTAAGCCGTTGCCTCGTGCACTGATGCCCTAATCTCTTACAACCGACGCGCAACGGCGGCTAGCTCGAACGGATGCGGTCTATCAGAATGCGGTCTAACCTCTGATGGACCGGGAAGACACAGCAGGTCGGTCTTTTAGTCGACGCGCCTGCGCTGTTTATGGTCCACTTTCGGAGGACACGATGTGAACGCACCAACCGAGAACCCATTGCAAGCGGCCGACTCGCGCTTTGATCCCACCCGCGAGATTCGCGCTCCGCGCGGCGCGCAGTTGAGCTGCAAGAGCTGGCTGACCGAAGCGGCGTACCGGATGATTCAGAACAATCTCGACCCGGACGTGGCCGAGAATCCAAAGCATCTGGTGGTCTACGGGGGTATCGGCCGCGCCGCGCGCAATTGGCAGTGCTTCGACAAGATTCTCGAAACACTGAAACAGCTGGAGTCCGACGAGACGTTGCTGATTCAGTCGGGCAAGCCGGTCGGTGTGTTCAAGACGCACATCGATGCGCCGCGCGTGCTGCTCGCCAATTCCAACCTGGTGCCGAAGTGGGCAAATTGGGAACACTTCAACGAGCTCGACCGCAAGGGTCTGTTCATGTACGGACAGATGACGGCCGGCAGTTGGATTTATATCGGCAGCCAGGGCATCGTCCAGGGAACCTACGAAACTTTTGCTGAGGCCGGCCGCCAACACTTTGGCGGCGATTGGGCGGGTCGCTGGATCCTGACGGCTGGCCTTGGCGGGATGGGCGGCGCGCAGCCGCTCGCAGCGACGCTCGCGGGTGCCGTGTCGCTGACGATCGAATGTCAGCAGGCAAGCATCGATTTTCGTTTGCGCACACGGTACTTGGACAAGCAAGCACGTGATCTTGACGATGCGATCGCGCTGATCACGCAGCACTGCAAGCGGCACGAAGCGGTGTCGATCGGTTTGCTGGGCAATGCAGCCGAAGTGCTGCCGGAGCTGGTGAAGCGCGCGAAAGCGGGCGGCATCGTTCCCGATCTGGTGACCGATCAAACCTCGGCGCACGACCTGGTGCATGGTTATTTGCCGGCGGGCTGGAGTGTCGCGCGCTGGAAAGATGCGCAGCAGGACGCGAGTCAGCACGCGCAGCTGTCAACTGAGGCGGCGCGCTCGTGTGCGGTACACGTGCAGGCGATGCTGCACTTTCAGACGATCGGAGCCAGAGTTGTCGACTACGGCAACAACATCCGTCAAGTCGCGCACGATCAGGGCATTGCGAACGCCTTCGCATTTCCGGGTTTCGTGCCGGCTTACATCCGGCCGCTGTTCTGCGAAGGCCGGGGTCCATTTCGTTGGGTCGCATTGTCCGGCGATCCGCAGGACATCGACAAGACCGACGCCAAGATCAAGCAGCTGTTTCCGCAAAACGCGCGCGTGCATCGCTGGCTCGATATGGCGCGCGAGCGTATCGCGTTTCAAGGACTGCCAGCACGCATCTGCTGGCTGGGCCTTGGCGAGCGGCATGTCGCCGGGCTCGCGTTTAACGACATGGTTCGCACTGGTGAACTGAAGGCGCCGATTGTGATCGGTCGCGATCACCTTGATACCGGTTCGGTCGCCAGCCCGAACCGCGAAACAGAAAGCATGAAGGACGGGACCGACGCGGTATCCGACTGGCCGCTGCTCAATGCATTGCTGAATACCGCGAGCGGTGCCACCTGGGTGTCATTGCATCACGGCGGCGGCGTTGGCATGGGTTACTCGCAGCATGCGGGTGTCGTAATCGTTGCCGACGGTACCGATGCCGCCGCCAAGCGCCTCGCGCGCGTGCTCGTCAACGATTCCGGTTCCGGTGTGATGCGGCATGCCGATGCCGGTTATGAAGCTTCGATCGAATGTGCGCGACGCAACGGCCTGAATTTGCCGATGGCAAGTTAGTGGCGAGCGCGACCGCGATCACCATTGACCCGGGCCAACTGAGCCTCGCACAACTGCGCCTCATTTGGCAGGCGCACGCGCCACTGGCACTCGCCTCCGAGTCGCGTGCCGCGATCGAAGCGTCGGCCGCGGCGGTGCAGCGCATTGTTGCGCGTGGCCACGCAGCGTATGGGATTAACACCGGCTTCGGCAGGCTTGCCAAGACGCGGATTCCCGACGACCAGTTGCAGCAGCTGCAGCGCAACCTGATCTTTTCGCACTCGGTGGGAACTGGCGAGTTACTCGGTGATGAAGTGGTGCGACTAGCGCTGGCGATGAAGATCGGTAGCCTGGCGCGCGGCTATTCGGGCGTGCGAGCGGTGATTGTCGACTCGCTGCTCGCGCTCTACAACGCGGACATCACACCTTGCATCCCGGCGAAGGGATCGGTCGGCGCATCGGGTGATCTGGCGCCGCTGGCACATTTGACGCTCGCGCTGATGGGCGAGGGCGATGTACGTGTCGATGGTGCGCTTGTGCCTGCCCGGCAAGCACTGGATGCAGCCGGAATCGCGCTGGTTGTGTTGGGTGCAAAGGAAGGCCTGGCCCTGATTAACGGCACACAGATATCTACTGCGCTCGCGCTGCATGGGCTGTTCCTCGCAGAACGCCTGTTCGAGTCGGCCGTGGTGGTCGGTGCGCTGTCGGTTGATGCGGCGAAGGGCAGCGATGCGCCGTTCGATCCACGACTGCAAGAGCTGCGCGGTCAGCCGGGACAGATCGCTGCCGCGCACCTGTATCGAGAGCTTCTTGCAGGCAGCGCAATCCGCGCTTCGCATTTGGTGCATGACGATCGGGTGCAGGATCCCTATAGCCTGCGCTGCCAGCCGCAGGTGATGGGTGCGTGCCGCGATCTGATGCAGCACGCAGCGCGCACGCTGCTGATCGAGGCAAACGCCGTTACCGATAACCCGTTAATTTTTTCGCAGAGTGATGAGGTGATTTCGGGCGGCAACTTCCACGGCGAGCCGGTTGCACTCGCCGCCGATACGCTCGCGCTGGCGCTGGCCGAAATCGGCGCACTGTCCGAGCGACGCATCGCATTGCTGATCGATTCGACGCTCTCGGGGCTGCCGCCATTTCTGGTGCGCGAGCCGGGCATCAACTCGGGTTTCA
Source organism: Burkholderiaceae bacterium (assembly GCA_041747615.1). Classification (GTDB taxonomy): domain Bacteria; phylum Pseudomonadota; class Gammaproteobacteria; order Burkholderiales; family Burkholderiaceae_F; genus JACCZX01. The sequence continues at coordinate 5,708 of JBGTEW010000362.1, forward strand.
TGATCGCGCATGTCACTGCGGCCGCGGCGGCATCCGAGAATAAGTCTTTGGCGCACCCGGCGAGCGTCGACAGCTTGCCGACTTCAGCCAATCAGGAGGACCACGTCAGCATGTCCACCTTCGCTGCGCGGCGATTGCACGAGATCGCAATGAATACCGCGACGATCATTGGCATCGAGTTGCTGGCCGCCGCGCAAGGAATCGACTTCCATCGTCCGCTCGAAACATCGCCGCGGCTGCGACAAGTACATCGCGTCGTGCGCGAGAAGATCGCGTTCTATGAAGTCGATCGAATTCTGGCGCCCGATATCGAAGCGTCGCGTGCACTCGTGCTGGATGGCGCTCTTAGCGCGCAGTGTGGCGATTTGTTTTCGCCGATGGGAGCGTGATGCCCGCGATCGATATGAGCGTTTGGCAGGGCCGCAACGACGCGTCCGAAGGCGCGTTCGCACAGCGCTGGCATCAGGCGATGCGCGCCGTTGCGCGCGATACGGGCGCTGGGACTGTGGTGTTGATCGGATTCGCATGCGACGCGGGGGTTGCCCGCAATCAGGGCCGGACCGGCGCGGCAGGCGGGCCTGCGGTGATCCGACACATGTTGCGCAACATGCCGGTTCACGAATGCGATCGGCTCGCCGATGCCGGCGACATTGCTTGCGCGGGCGATCAACTCGAAGCGGCGCAAATGGAGCTGTCCAAATGTGTTGCTGGACAACTCGCTGCCGGACGCTTTCCGATTGTGCTCGGCGGCGGGCATGAAATGGCATTTGGCACTTTCGTTGGACTGGCGACGCATCTGGCGACCAAGCAAAGCGCAGTACGCATCGGCATCGTCAACTTTGACGCCCATTTCGATCTGCGGCAGGCCGAGCGGGGCAACTCGGGTACGCCGTTTTTGCAGATCGCGCACGACTGCGCGGCACGCGGATGGCCGTTTCGTTACGGCTGCTTCGGCGTCAGTCGCTATTCGAATACGCGCGCACTGTTCGAGCGTGCGGCCAAGCTCGGCGTTGCTGTCGTGCTTGACGAACAGATGCAGTCTGCACAGCACGCGCTCACGTCGTTTGTTGCGGCAGTCGATCACGTTTACTTGACGTTCTGCCTCGACGTGTTGCCTGCGGCGATTGCCCCGGGCGTCAGCGCGCCTGCGGTGCGCGGTGTCGGGCTCGATATTGTCGAGCCGCTGATCGATCTTGTGGTCAACAGCGGAAAGCTGCGTGTGGCTGATATCGCGGAGATGAATCCGCGCTTCGATATCGATCATCAAACCGCCGCGGTCGCTGCGCGTAACGTTGCTCGCATTGCCAACGGAGTCGCGCGTGGCCTGGGATAGCCTGTGGACGAACGTCCACCTGGCGACGATGGCGCCTGCGCAATCGTATGGCGAAATCCGTAGCGCCGCACTGGCCGTTGAAGACGGCAAGATCGCATGGCTTGGTCCGCTGAGTGACTTGCCGGTCGGGGCACGCGCGAAAGAGCAGCGCGATGGTGCCGGCGGATGGATCACGCCAGGGCTGATCGACTGCCACACGCATATCGTCTACGCGGGCAATCGCAGCGAAGAGTTCGAGGCTCTGCTCAACGGCGCGACTTACACAGACATCGCGCGCAGTGGTGGCGGCATTCTTTTCACTGTGCGCGCAACGCGCGCGGCGAGCGAAGACGAGCTTTATCGCGCCAGCTTGCCGCGAGTCAAAGCGTTGCTGGCCGAGGGAGTGACCACGCTGGAGATCAAGTCAGGCTATGGTCTTGAATTCGAGGCGGAAGCGAAGATGCTGCGCGTCGCGCGCCGATTCGGCCGCGAGCTTGCATTGACGGTGAGAACAACCTTTCTTGGCGCGCACGCGCTGCCACCTGAGTATGCTGCGCGTGCCGATGACTATATCGATGAGATATGCGAACGCATATTGCCCGCGCTGGCCGAGCAAAGCCTAGTTGATGCAGTCGATGCGTTCTGCGAGTCGATCGGTTTCTCAAGGGCTCAGACCGAGCGCGTGTTTCAAACGGCGCAGCGACTCGGCTTGCCGGTCAAACTGCATGCCGAGCAACTGTCGGATCAGAGCGGAGCGCAGCTGGTCGCGCGCCACGGTGGACTATCGGCCGATCATCTCGAGTACGTCTCGGCAGATGGCATCGCCGCGATGGCGCGCCAGGGGACAGTTGCCGTGCTGCTTCCCGGTGCGTTTTACTTTCTGCGCGAGACGATGTTGCCACCGGTAACTGCACTGCGCGAAGCCGGCGTGCGCATCGCGGTCGCGACCGACTGCAATCCCGGCACATCGCCGCTGACTTCGCTGCTGACGGCGATGAACATGGCGTGCACGTTATTCAGGCTGACGCCGCATGAAGCGCTGGCCGGCGCGACGATCAACGCAGCGCACGCGTTGGGTCTGCAGACATCGATCGGGAGTCTGGAAGTCGGCAAGAACGCCGACCTGGCGTTGTGGGAGATCGAGCGGCCGGCGGACCTTGCGTATTCGATCGGCTTTAATCCGTGCGGCTGCGTCGTGCAGTCAGGAAGGTTGCGTAGTATCTGAAGCACGTTAGGGATACGCCATTCATAGGAGGACGACCAGATGAACACCACAAGACTAATCGCCATCGTGCTTATCGTGGCCGGCGTGCTCGGCTTGGTCTACGGCGGGTTCAGCTATACCAAGGACACGACCGCCGTCAAAGTTGGCCCAATTGAACTCTCCGTCAAAGAAAAGGAGACTGTCAATGTCCCAATGTGGGCAGGCATAGGAGCCATCGTGATCGGAGGGCTACTGCTCGTTCTCGGCAACAAGAAGCGGTAACCGCCGAGTGCCCGAGGTTCCACTACTCCATGCCGTTTGCCATTGCACGAACTGCAAACGCCGCACAGGCAGTGCCTATGCGCTCCATCGTCACGCGCTTTAAATCTCGTCGCAGGCGTTCAACCTCGGCTTGCTGCTCGCTCTTTAATGGCAGGCCTGCCTTGGCTTCCCACCGACCCGCTGTGAATTCTTTGACCCACTTGCGCAAAACGTTGGCATGCAAGCCCAGATCTTCAGCCACCCGGCTTACCACTGTGCCCGGCTGCGCCGCCAGCTTCACCGCCTCACGCTTGAACTCCGCTGTAAACCGCCTTCTTCCCATTCAACACCTCCGATAGCATCATTGCACCTATCAAAAGTGTCCGAATTATCAAGCGAAGCCCAAAGTTCATGCTGGGCCAGCGAATTCGAGCCTGAAAAAACAAACGCCCCGACACTTAAGCACCGGGGCGTTCGGAAAAGCTAGCCTGACGATGTCCTACTTTCGCTAGAAATACATCTAACTATCATCGGCGCTGAATCGTTTCACGGTCCTGTTCGGGATGGGAAGGAGTGGTTCCAACTCGCTATGGTCGTCAGGCAATTCGGACGACCTCT
>JBGTEW010000363.1:0-1874 GCA_041747615.1 Burkholderiaceae bacterium
TGCCGTAGGCGAGCGCAGCGACCGCCTGCGCGCCGCCGATCGCGAACGCGCGTGTTACACCGGCAAGCGATGCCGCTGCCAGCACCAGCGGGTTGCGCATGCCGCCCGGTGTCGGCACGACCATCACGATGTTATCGACCCCAGCCACCTGCGCAGGCAGCGCGTTCATCAGCACCGACGACGGATACGCTGCAAGCCCGCCCGGCACATAAAGACCAACGCTCTGCAGCGGACCGACCCGCTGACCCAGCTCGGTGCCGTCCTCTTCGGTGTAGTGCCAGCTCGTCGCGAGTTGCCTGCGGTGAAACGCCCGGATGCGATGAGCCGAAGTGTCGAGCGCATTGCGTTGCTCTCGGTCCAGCGAGTCGAGTGCGGCACGCATTTCAGCGGCGCCGATCTCCAGATCCGCGACCGTCGCCGCGCTGAGCCTGTCAAACCGATTCGCATATTCCAGCAGCGCAGCATCACCGCGTCGCCTGACATCATCAACGATCGCACCGGCGACACGCTCGATCTCGCGGTCAGTGTCCGTATCGGTTGCAACGAGTGCTGCGAACTGAGCATCGAAGCCCGCGTCGCGCGCGTCGAGCCGGCGCACTTTCATCGGTCTGCGAACGCCGCTGCAGCGTCTTCGATGCGAGTGATCACGGGCATCAATTCTTCGCGGAGCACCTTTAGAGCCGATTGGTTGACGATCAGCCGTGCCGAGATCTGTGCGACTTCCTCGACCTCGACCAGATGGTTTGCCTTCAATGTGGCTCCCGACGACACTAGATCGACGATCGCATCGGCCAGGCCCGCCAGCGGCGCGAGCTCCATCGAGCCATACAGCTTGATCAGATCGACGTGCACACCTTTGGCGGCAAAGTGCTCGCGTGCGGTCTGCACGTACTTGGTGGCAACCCGCAGGCGGGCACCGCGGCGAACGGCGTTCGCATAGTCGAAGCCGTCCGGCACCGCGACGCATAGCCGGCAGCGCGCGATGCCGAGATCGACCGGCTGATACAGGCCTCGATCCCCCCAGTGCGCGCCGTGTTCGAGCAGCACATCCTTACCGGCGACGCCTAGCTCGGCCGCGCCGTACTGGACGTAGGTCGGCACGTCGGAGGCACGGACGACGACAATGCGCAGAGCCGGATCGGTGGTGCCGATGATCAGCTTGCGCGAGTCTTCCGCGCTCTCCAGCGGCGCGATTCCCGCCGCCGCCAGCAACGGCTGCACCTCGTCGAAGATGCGCCCTTTTGACAGGGCCAGCGTGATCATGGATAGGCGCGCGCCCTCGTCGCCATCATCTCACCTGATCCTCTGCACATCGGCCCCAAGCGCGGCGAGTTTCTTTTCCATGCTCTCGTAGCCTCGATCCAGGTGGTAGATGCGATCGACAGTCGTTTCTCCCTCGGCTGCCAAGGCTGCAACGACCAGGCTGGCCGACGCACGTAGATCGGTTGCCATCACGGGCGCACCGGCCAGTCTGTCAACACCGCGCACGAGGGCAGTGTTGCCATCGATGGTGATATTGGCACCCAGCCGCTGCAGTTCATGCGCGTGCATGAAGCGGTTCTCGAAGATCGTTTCGGTGATCTCGCCGACACCATCGGCGATGCAGTTGATCGCCATGAACTGCGCCTGCATGTCGGTCGGAAACTCCGGATACGGTGCGGTCCGTAGGCTGACGGCGCGCGGACGCGAATCCATGTTGATATGAAGCGCGCCATTGGATGCCTTGATCCGCGCACCGACTTCGCCCAGCTTGTCCAGGACAGAGCCCAGCGTATGAGGCGCGGCGCCGAGCAGGGCTGCCCGTCCGCCGGCTGCGACCACCGCGCTCAGGAATGTGCCGGTTTCGATGCGGTCGGGCATCACGGCGTGCCGCG
>JBGTEW010000364.1:0-2617 GCA_041747615.1 Burkholderiaceae bacterium
GATCAGCGCCAGCGGCGGAATCAGCACGAAGGTGACGCGTTCGCCGATCTTCGACAACAGATTGAGGCGCAGAAAGCGGTTGGCCACCGCCAGCACGAACGCAAATCCGAGCGAGAACATCATCGACAGAATCACCAGCTCCTCGACGCCGGCGCTGGGATAACGGCTGCTGTACCAGCTTTCGAAGCCGTAGGCGACACCGACCGCAAGCACCGCCAGCACCGTCAGCGAGGTCATGCCGCTCGAGCCGTCAGCTTCGCGGTACGTGCGCGCTTCGGGCGGCAATGCGGGGACCAGCTTCGGGCGCACCACCGCGAGCAACACGACGTAGCCGACATACAGGCCGGTCAGCGCGAAGCCGGGAAGGAATGCGCCGCGATACATGTCGCCGACGCTGCGGCCGAGCTGGTCGGCCATGATGATCAGCACCAGCGAGGGCGGAATAATCTGCGCCAGCGTGCCGGAGGCCGCGATCACCCCCGTGGCGACGCGCCGGTCGTAGCCGTAGCGCAGCATGATCGGCAGTGAAATCAGGCCCATCGAAATCACCGAGGCAGCCACCACGCCGGTCGTGGCCGCCAGCACTGCCCCAACCAGAACCACGGCCAGTGCCAGCCCACCGCGCACCGGGCCAAACACCTGGCCGACGGTGTCGAGCAGGTCTTCGGCCATGCCGCTGCGTTCCAGGATCAACCCCATGAAGGTGAAAAACGGCACCGCCAGCAGCGTGTCGTTCTGCATGATTCCGATCAGCCTGATCGGAATCGCCTGAAACAGCGCGGGCGGCAACAGGCCCAATTCGATGCCGATGAAGCCGAAGAACAGTCCGCAGGCCGCCAGGCTGAATGCAATCGGAAAACCGAATAAAAGGAAGAAAATCAACCCCGCGAACATCAACGGCGCCATGTTCTGCGCGATAAAGCTCATGTGCGCCCCGCCTCGGCCTTACGGATCGCTTCGGCCAGTTCGAGCTCGGCGGACTTGGCCTTGCGCCAGCGCGTCGGATCGTCGGCCAGTCCCATTAGAAACGCGAAACGCTTGATCACCTCTGAAATGCCCTGCAGTACCAGGAGCGAAAAGCCGACCGGCACCAGCAGGTATGCCGGCCAGCGAATCAGCCCGCCGGCGTTTTGCGACATCTCGCCCGACACGTAAGCGCGCTCGAACAGCGGCCATGAAAGGTAGATGATCAACAGCGCCATCGGCAGCAGGAACAGCAACAGTCCGATGATGTCGATGATGGTCTGCGTCCGCTTCGAAAAACGGCTCGCAACGACATCGATCCGAACATGCTCGTTATGCAGCAGCACGTAGCCGGCGCATAGCAGGAAAATCGCCGCGAACAGGTACCACTGGACTTCAAGGTAGGCGTTCGAGCTGACGTTGAACGCCTTGCGGATGATCGCGTTGGCGGAGCTGATCAGGACGGCCACCAGCACCAACCACAAGACAATGCGGCCGACCTGGTAGTTCAGCCAGTCAATGCCGCGCGACAGGCTCAGCAGCAGCTTCATTGCGTCCCCTTAGGCTGTCTTCTGGCGGCCTTTCAGCGCGCGCAGCACATTGTTGCGGGCGATTCTAACGTCGTGGCGGCGCGGCTGCGAGATCCAACGATCAAGGGGGGAGCCGAATTCGCAACCGGTTCCGCCAGACATCGATTTGCGCGCGGACGCGCTGCGGTGCAGTGCCGCCGGGATGATTGCGTGCGGCAACTGAACTGTCGATCGAAAGTGAATCGACGACCTGCTCTCCGACGGCCGATGAGAAGCCGCGCAGTTCACCAAGCGACAGGGCGGAGAGCGGGAGTTGCCGCTTTGCGGCCGCCTTCACCGCGCGTGCCACCGCTTCGTGCGCATCGCGAAACGGAACGCCGTTACGCACCAGATGGTCGGCCAGATCAGTGGCCGTCGAATAGCCTTCTTCAGCGGCGCGGCGCATCGCATCGGCATCGACCTCGATACCAGGCAGCATCTCGGCAAACGCGCGCAGCGTGTCGGCCACCGTGTCGACCGTGTCGAACAGCGGCTCCTTGTCTTCCTGGTTGTCTTTGTTGTAGGCAAGCGGCTGGCCCTTCATCACTGTCAGCAGGGCGACCAGATCGCCAATTACCCTGCCGGTCTTGCCGCGCGCGAGCTCGGGCACGTCAGGGTTCCTCTTTTGCGGCATGATCGACGAGCCGGTCGTGTAGCGATCGGGTAGGCGGATGAATGCGTAGCGTGCGCTGAGCCAGATCACGAGCTCTTCGGCAAGCCGCGATGTGTGGATCATGATCAATGCCGCCGCCGCGCAAAACTCGATCGCGAAATCGCGATCGCTGACTGCATCGATCGAGTTTTCGGCGATCGCTTCGAATCCCAGCCTTTCGGCGACGAACGCGCGATCGATCGGGTAGCTCGTCCCCGCAAGCGCGGCCGCGCCGAGCGGCAGGCAGTTGACCCGCTTGCGCGCATCGAGCAGCCGCTCCCGATCGCGCTCGAACATCTCTGCATACGCCAGCAGGTGATGGCCGAAGGTGACTGGCTGCGCGACCTGCATGTGCGTGAACCCCGGCATCACCGTGCCTGCGTGCCGCTCGGCCTGTTCCACTAACGCGTGTTGCACGGCCCCTATCAGGCCG
>JBGTEW010000365.1:0-2040 GCA_041747615.1 Burkholderiaceae bacterium
CCGGCGCTGTCCAGATCGACATCGGTCGCATTGCCGAGCAGCAGCCGCTGCAATGAGCGAGCCGAATAGGGCCATTGCGCAATCTGCTCTCGCCGCGCCTCCCATGTCGGCCGCGGGTAGACGAGCAGGCACCCGTCCGGATGGCGCGTGACGGTGAGGCGGCCATCGCAGCCGGCGGTCAGCGAGTCTCGATGACGGCTGGGCATCGAAACCCGGCCCTTGCCGTCGAGTGTGAGTTGTGAAGCTCCCTGAAACACGGTATCCCGCAGGCTGGCGTTCGCGAAGCGAACACTGATCAGCCCACTATCTCCCACTTTTTGACACGGCACGACTGTACGGCCAAGCCAAACGAGCGGTCAAGCGAATTACCGGGATTTTTTAATGTTCACAAGTACTTAGGAGCTTCTTTCAAAGCATTCGCAAATGAGCTAATTTTGTGCGAAAAGAATGAGATAGGCCCTACTTTGCAAGTGGACTCTCACAATGGCTCCGTGGGGTCACCTGCCCCGTGCCAGTCAGAATCAGCCGGGCGTGCCGCTGATAAGTCAGGTATGCCCACATCCAGTCGACCAGCGTGGTAACGCGATTGCGAAAACCTATCAGGAAGAAGATGTGCACGAACAACCACGCCCACCACGCTGGCAGGCCCGACAGGCGAATGCCGCTCGGAAACACCGCGACCGCCGCCTTGCGGCCGATGGTTGCGAGCGCCCCGCGATCGCGGTAGCGAAACGGTGCGATCGTTGGCGAACGCGCAAGCGCGCCACGGATTCGCTGCGCGATCAGCTTTGCAACATAGGTGCCCATCTGCTGGGCCGCATAGGCAACACCTGGCACCGGCTGCCCCTCCTGCACCAGCGACGCGAGATCACCGATCACGAAAATCGAATCGGATGATTCGACCTGCAACGTCGGCATCACGAGTATCCGTCCGGAGCGATCGTGCGGCCCCGGAATACTACGGGCCAGTTCGGTAGCCTGAACACCGGCCGCCCATAGCGCCGTGCGCGCAGCGATGCGCTCATCTCCCGTCTTCGATTCGATCGTGAGTCCGGTGGCGTCGATCCCCGTCACCTTCGCATCGACTCGAACCTCTACCCCAAGCCGATGCAGCTGCCGCACCGCTTTGGCCGATAGTGATTCCGGATACGCGTTCAGCACACGCGAACCGCCCTCGAGCAGCAGCACGCGCGCCTTCGCGGGTTCGAACGTACGAAACTCGCCGCTTAGCGTGTGGCGAGCGATCTCCGCCAGTGTTCCGGCAAGCTCGACTCCGGTCGGCCCACCGCCGATCACGACGAATGTCAGCCACTCAGACTGGACTGCCGCATCGGCTTCGCGTTCGGCGCGCTCGAATGCAACCAGTACGCGGCGCCGGATCTCGAGCGCATCGTCGAGTGTTTTCAGTCCGGGGGCGTGGCGCGCCCACTCGTCGTTGCCGAAGTACGAGTGCGTCACCCCGGTGGCAACGATCAGGTAATCAAAGCCGACCTCGCCGTCGTCCAGCACGACCTGCTTGCGCTGCGCGTCGATCGAGACCGCTTCGCCAAGCAATACATGAGCATTGCGTTGCGAACGCAGAATGTGGCGGATCGGCGAAGCAATCTGCGGCGCCGACAGTCCCGCCGTTGCCACCTGATACAACAAAGGCTGAAAGGTATGGTGGTTCACGCGATCGATCACGATCACGTCGACTGCCTCACTGCGCAGGCCGCGCGCTGCGGCCAGCCCGGCGAAGCCCGCGCCGATGATTACAACCCGGGGACGTGAAGGAGAAAGCAAAGTCCGCCTGTACGCCGGATTCTGGGCGGCGTTTCGTGTAGACACTGAAGCGCCGTGACGACCATTCCTCTAGGCCGGCAATCGCTCGCCGGCTCAAGCCACCTACCCGCGGCCTCACCGAGCAGGATCATCGGCCGCCTATTTGGTGTTGCTCCACGTAGAGATTGCCCGTTTCACCCGGCGCTCATTGTTGACCAACGATCGCCGACTCGTCTCTGTTGCTCTGATCCTCGCCTCACGGCGGACAGGTGTTACCTG
>JBGTEW010000366.1:0-3083 GCA_041747615.1 Burkholderiaceae bacterium
CGACGCCAGCAGCGGCGGCGCGCTCTCACCTCCGAGCAGCGCGTCGAGGCCGCGGCCGAGCCCTTTGTTACGTTTCATAGGCGCTCTTCATCCCGAATTTTCCGGCAAGCGTGCCGTCGACTGCAAACCCGTCGCAGGATCCGACATCGGATCAGCTCGTACTTTCCAGTGCCTGCACCCGCTCGATCATTTCACCGCCGAACGAGACATAGGCTTGTGCGCCTTTAGAGCCTGGGTCGTACGCCACACCAGGGAGTCCGTAACTGGGCGCTTCGGCCAGCCGCACGTTGCGCGGGATAATGGTGTCGAAGACCTTGTCGCCGAACTTGGCGACAAGTTGTTCTGATACCTGCTGCTGCAACGTCATCCGCGGATCAAACATCACGCGCAGCAAGCCGATGATTCGCAGATCGGGATTCAGATGGCTCGCCACCCTCTGAATTGTGTTGACCAGATCGGCAAGCCCTTCCAGCGCGAAGTACTCGCATTGCATCGGAATCACCACGCCATGCGCCGCACACAGCCCGTTTAACGTCAGCAGCGAGAGCGAAGGCGGGCAGTCGATCAGGATGAAATCGTACTGATCGTCGACCGCGTCAAGGGCCTGCCTCAGCCGCGTCTCGCGCTGATCGAAATCGACCAGTTCGATTTCGGCCCCCGCCAACTCCCGATTCGCACCGAGCACGTCATAGCCGCCGTGCTCGCTTCGGTGCCGGGCGCTCGCTACATCGGCCATGCCCAGCAGCACCTGATACACGCTCGCCGCCAGCGTGCGCTTGTCGATTCCGCTGCCCATCGTGGCGTTGCCCTGAGGATCGAGATCGACCAGCAAAACGCGGCGCCCATGAGCCGCTATCCCCGCGGCCAGGTTTACGGCGGTCGTGGTCTTGCCGACGCCGCCCTTTTGGTTGGCGATGCAGAAAATGCGCGCCATTAATTTGCGCCGGCGGCTCGAATCACGATTAGATGTCGCTTCGCCTCGAGACGCGGTACCTTCAGTCTGACGCTGGTCGCTTGCAAGTCGGGATGCGCGTCACTCAGTTCTGTGAGCTCGGCCTGAGGCAGCACTCCCTTCATCGCACACCAGGCACCGTTCTGGACGAGCAAGTAACGGGTTAACCGGACAAGCTCCGTCAGCGAGCCGAAAGCCCGCGCAACGATCACGTCGAAGCGCCCCTCAGGTCGCAACGTCTCGACTCTCCCGTGCACGCACTCGACGTTAGTGAGCTGGAGTTCCAGCTTTACCTGCGTCAGGAACGCCACCTTCTTCTGCACCCGGTCGACCAACGTGACATGCAGTTGCGCGGCAGCAATGGCCAGCGGAATACCGGGCAATCCGCCGCCAGAACCCACATCGAGCACCCGCATCGACGCCCTATTGCTGATGCGCAGCACCTCCGGCAGAATGGCGAGCGAATCGAGCAGATGGTGCGTCAATACGTCGGCAGGCGAGTCGAAAGCGGTCAGGTTGTGCACCGCGTTCCACCTCAGCAACAACCCGGCATAGCGTGCCATCGCTCTCGACTGCGCCTTGCTCAAACGCACGCCAAGCTCAGAGGCCGCCGTCCTAATGGCGTCAGGGTCGAGCGGCGTCAATGTGCGCGCGCTCCATCGGAGAGACGGCTGCAGATCAAGCCGCAAGGCGGCCTTCGCCGTGGGCTCTTGCCAGGCGCTTCAAGTGCACCAGCAATAGCGAAAGGGCCGCAGGTGTCACGCCCGAGATGCGCGACGCCTGGCCAACCGTTTCGGGGCGCTGCGCGGCTAGCTTTTGACAGACTTCGAATGAAAGTCCGCGCACCCGACCGTAGTCGAACTCCGGCGGAATCCGCGTCGTCTCGTGCGATTCCGCGCGTGCAACCTCAAGCTGCTGACGTGCGACGTAGCCCGCGTACTTGACGTGAATCTCGACCTGATCAGCCACAGCCGGGTCGTCGACCGCCGGGCCGCCCAGCGCAGTTCCGTCGGCGCGCGTCAGGCTAGTCACTGTCGAATAGCTAACCTCGGGTCGGCGGAGCAAGTCGGTGAGCGTGAACTCACGTTCCAAAGGGTTGCCAAAAACCCTCTCCGATTGGTCGTTTCCAAGTATGTGAGTATTTACCCACGTAGAGCTCAGCCGCTGTAACTCGCGCGCGACCCCGTCGCGCTTCCGGCAGAAGGCGTCCCAGCGGCGATCGTCGACACAGCCCAGTCGCCGCCCGATTTCGGTCAGGCGAGCATCCGCATTGTCTTCGCGCAGCGATAACCGGTACTCCGCGCGGCTGGTAAACATCCGGTACGGCTCCGCAACGCCCCGGGTGATCAGGTCGTCGACCAGCACGCCCAGGTAGGCTTCGTTGCGCGCCGGGCACCACGGGTCCAGGCCCCGTGCCTTAAGCGCCGCGTTGATTCCGGCCAGCAGCCCTTGCGCAGCCGCCTCTTCATACCCGGTCGTGCCGTTGATCTGACCGGCGAAAAACAGGCCTTCAATCGCCTTGATTTCGAGCGAGCTTTTCAGCGCGCGCGGATCGTAGTAATCGTATTCGATGGCGTAACCCGGCCGCACGATATGCGCTTTCTGCAGTCCCTCGATCGACCGCACCACCTCAAGCTGAACATCGAATGGAAGCGAGGTCGAAATGCCGTTCGGGTAGACCTCGTGCGTGCTCAAGCCCTCGGGTTCGAGGAAGATCTGATGACTCGACTTGTCCGCAAACCGGTGAATCTTGTCCTCGATCGACGGACAGTAGCGGGGGCCTACACCTTCGATGGCGCCGGCGTACATCGGCGAGCGACCCAGATTGGCCCGGATCACGTCGTGCGTGTGCGAGTTTGTGTGCGTGATCCAGCACGGCAGCTGCGGCGGGTGTTGGCTCGCCGAGCCGAGAAAGGAAAAGACCGGAATCGGATCCGATTCGCCCAGCTGTCGAACGCACGCGGAATAGTCGATCGTGCGGCCGTCGATGCGCGGCGGCGTCCCGGTCTTCAGCCTGCCCTGTGGCAACTGCAGCTCTTTCAGCCGCGCTGCAAGGGACAGTGCTGCGGGATCGCCGGCGCGGCCGGCAGCGTAGTTCTGCATCCCGATATGAATCAGGCCATTCAAGAAG
>JBGTEW010000367.1:0-8066 GCA_041747615.1 Burkholderiaceae bacterium
GGCCGGTGCCAGCGCCGCGGATGCGCGCGCCCATTGAGTTCAAGGCATTTGCGAGGTCGACGATCTCGGGTTCACAGGCGGCGTTTTCGATGATCGTCTCACCGCTCGCGAGAGTCGCCGCCATCATCAGGTTCTCGGTGCCGGTAACCGTCACCATGTCGGTCGCGATGCGGGCGCCGCGTAACCGCTTTGCTTCCGCGACGACGAAGCCGTTCTCGATCCGGATCGTGGCGCCGAGCGCCTCCAGTCCCTTGATGTGTTGATCGACCGGACGCGCGCCGATCGCGCAGCCGCCTGGCAGCGAGACGCGGGCGCAGCCCGAGCGCGCCACCAGCGGTCCGAGTACCAGGATCGAGGCGCGCATTGTCTTGACCAGCTCGTACGGTGCTTCGGTATTCGCGATCGCGTCTGCTTTCAGTCGCAGGGTGGCACCGTCGCGGTCGACCGCAACACCCATTTGCCTGAGCAGCTTTACCATCGTCGCGACATCCTGAAGCTGCGGCACGTTATCGAGTATTAGCTCGTCGGCCGTCAGCAGCGAGGCGGCAATGATCGGCAGCGCGGCATTCTTGGCGCCCGAGATCGTCACCTCGCCCGCAAGGCGTCTGCCTCCAAGAATCTTCAGTTTGTCCATCGAGCCATCGAAGCCGACCGGCGGCCACCGCTCTGGCGAGGAACGGAACTGTACGGCACGAGTGATCCGGAGTGGTGTTGCGGGAAGTGTGTCAGGCATGTCAGGCTCCTTGCAGCCGCGTCCGCACGATGCGGGCACCGGGTCGCTGCAAGAGTCGCGCGCGCAGGCGAACGCTGCGCGAACTGCGCGTGAAGACACGATGAATTCAAGGCTTTTCCGGCGGCGGTTTCTGAAGCCCGTGCTCGGCCGGCGTCAACGTGCGCATCGACAGCGCGTGAATCTCCTGACGCATCCGATCGCCGAGCGCGGCATAGACGCGTTGATGGCGGGCAATCCGTGACTCACCTTCGAATGACGCGCTGACGATCAGCGCCTCGAAGTGTCGGCCGTCGCCGGACACCTGAACGATCTCGCAATCGAGTCCAGATTCGATGTAGCGCTGAATATCGCCGGGCGATGGTTCCATCGGTGCTCCCCTCAATGCCTCAGCTTGAAACCGCGCGCAAGCAGACCAATCGCAATGGCGGCTGAAACGCCCAATGCGAACGTAAGCACGGCGAGGCTAAGCCAGGGATTGATATCGGACTGCGCAAAGAATCCGTAGCGAAAGCCGTCGATCATGTAAAAAAAAGGGTTGACATACGAGACCGTGCGCCAGAAAGGCGGCAGGCTCTGGATCGAGTAGAACACACCCGACAGGAACGTTGCCGGCATCACGATGAAGTTTTGAAACGCCGCCAGCTGGTCGAATTTGTCGGCCCAGATGCCGGCGATCAGCCCTAGCGTCCCGAGCATGGCGGCGCCGAGCACACCGAACGCGAGAATCCACAACGGAGCGGCAAACGACGGCGGGGCAAACCAGACGGTGATGCAAAACACGCCCAGGCCGACGACCAGTCCACGCACGACCGACGCTGCGACGTAGGCGCCGTACAACTGCCAGTGCGAGAACGGCGGCAGCAGAACGAAGATCAGACTGCCCATGATCTTCGATTGGATCAGGCTCGAGGACGAGTTCGCAAAGGCATTTTGCAGCACCGACATCATCACCAGACCGGGAATCAGGAACGCCGTGTAGCTGACACCGGGAAGGGCCTGCACATGATCCTCGAGCACATGACCGAAGACGAGCAGATACAGCACCGACGTCAGCACCGGCGCGGCGATCGTCTGGAAGCTGACCTTCCAGAAGCGCAGCACCTCCTTCGTCAGCAACGTGCGAAACGAAACCGCCGCCGAGGATGCGTTCATGCGGTTGCGGGCGCGTGTATCCGCTCAGCCTCGATGCGTTCGGCCATCAGCTGCAGGAACACGTCTTCCAGATCGGCGCGACCGACTTCCAGATCCTCGATCTGGCATCCCGCAGCCTCGCACTCGGCCAGCACACGACCGACATCGCCCGGCTGCGCGAGCCTCAGCACAACGGCGCCGTCTCGTTCGTCGATCCGATGTGCAAGCACAGATGCTGGCAAAGCCCCGCGCACCCGCATCGTCATCTGCACGCCGGCAATGTGCGACAGCAACGCACGCGTGGTATCCAGCGCGATCACGGCACCGGACTTGAGCATGGCGATTCGCTGGCACAGCGCCTGCGCTTCCTCCAGGTAGTGCGTCGTCAGCACGATCGTGTGGTCCTCGCGGTTCAGCCGCCGAATGAACTCGCATAGTGTCTGCCGCAGTTCGACATCGACGCCGGCAGTCGGCTCATCGAGCACGATGACTGGCGGCTTGTGCACCAGTGCCTGCGCGACCAGCACACGCCGCTTCATTCCACCGGAGAGCGCGCGCATGTTGCTATTCGCGCGGGACAGCAGCCCAAGCTGCGCCAGCACTTCATCGATCCAGGCGCCGTTGTTGGTCAGACCGAAGTAGCCCGACTGGAACTCGAGCGTCTCGCGCACGGTGAAAAAGGGGTCGAACGCCAGCTCCTGCGGAACGACGCCCAATGCCAGACGTGCCGCCCGATAGTCATCAACGACGTCGTGACCCATCACCCTGACATGCCCACTGGTGGCCCGCACGAGTCCGGCGACGATCGATATCAGCGTCGTCTTGCCGGCACCATTGGGACCGAGGAGGCCAAAGAACTCGCCGGCTTGGATTTGAAGGTCAACCCGGTCAAGCGCAAGGATCGCACCGTATTGCTTGGTGACGGCAGCAGCCTCAATGGCAGCGAGGTGATTCACGCGCTCGGTCAGCGTAACCGATCACGATCACCGATCACTGATCGCTGTTCTTTGGGATCGGCAGAATTTCGTCGACGCCGTACACCGTTGCCAGGCTCAGCATGTCCTGCGGTACACCGGAAAGCTCGATCGAACGCCCGGCGGCCCGCGCTTCGCGCTGCCACGCGAGCAGCACCGCGAGAGCAGACGAATCGCAAGTCTGAACGCCCGACAAGTCGAACGCAGTATCCCCCGTGCGCACGGCCTCGATACCAAGCTGCGCGATCTGCGCCGCGTTGGCAAGACTCATATCATCAACTTCGACCCGCATCGGCAGATCAGGCCTTCTTGCCTTGCTCTAGCTGCTTGTTGCGGTCGGACAGCGTCTTGATCAAGCCGTCGATTCCGCCCGCATTGACCTGCGAGGAAAATTGCGACTTGTAGTTCTCGACCAGCCACACGCCCAGGATGTTGATGTCGTAGATCTTCCAGGTATTGCCGGATTTTTCGAGGCGATAGTCGAGCTGGATCGGATCGCCGCGAGTGGCCACTACCTGCGTGCGAACGATGACGTCGTTGTCGGTCGGCTGCGCGCGAAACGGCCGCAGCTCCACTTTGTGATCGCTCACCTGCGACAGCGCTCCACTGTACGTGCGCACCAGCAGCGTGCGGAACTCGCGTGTCAGCGCCGCCCGTTGTTCCGGGGTCGCGTTGCGCCAGCCGGGACCGACCGACAGCTGCGTCATCTTCTGAAAATCCGTATGCGGCAGGACCTTCGCATCGACCAGCTGCTGCACCCGGTTCGCATCACCGGACTTCAACGCCTGATCTGCCTTGATCGCATTCAGCACCTCGTTCGACAGGTCCCGCACCATGGCGTCAGGCGCAACATTCGCAGGCTGGGCATGGACCCCGGAAAGCAGCAGCGCCGAGGTGACAACGGAGAATAAAAGGGGTTTTAGAAATCTCATCGTGATTCGTTTCGTAATAAATGATCGAGTAAATGGGACCCGGACAAAGTGGCTTCGTTCGCCGCCGTCAGAGCTTCATTTCGGAGCGGGTGTGCCCGACTGAGCCGGCACCGGTTCCTTATTAACGCTCGAGTCGCCTTGCGGTGCACCGCCGGGCGACGCTTGACTGTCAGGGTCTGCGGCAGCGGGGGGCGGGTTCCCGTCGTAGATCAGACTGCGGCGGCGTTGCAGATATCCGTCACGAATGAAGCGGTACTTATCCAGTGCTGCACCGGAAATCAGATCGTCCGTTTGCAACAGCTCCGACCGCTGATTGACGATGCGCGTACCGAGGATAGAGTTCCGGACACGCACGTTGTCGATATAGAAGTTCACGTCTAGATACGGTTCGACGCCAAACAAGGCGATCGCATCGCGCACGCTGCTCGGCCCGATGATCGGAACCACCAGGAAAGGGCCCGCACCGGCACCCCAACGACCCAATGTTTGCCCGAAGTCTTCATTGCTCTTTTCGAGCCCCATCTGGCGCGCGGGGTCAAAGCAGCCCAACAGTCCGATGGTTGAGTTGACGACGAAGCGGGAGGTATCCGACACGGCATCGACCGGCTTGCCCTGCAGCAAGTTGTTGACGGCGTTCGACGGCTCGCGAAAATTGCTGAACACATTGCTGATGCAATCGCGCACCGGGTCGGGCAGCACATCCCGGTACACCTGTGCTACCGGCTTCAAAAACGCACGGTCCACAACTTCATTGAACTCGAACACGTGGCGATTTAACGACTCGACCGGGTCGCGCGGATCGTTGCCTGAGTCTGCCGGCACCGTGGCGCAACCCTGCAACAGAGTCGCGGCGACAGTAACCAGCATTCCAGCAGTGATGCGGAGCAACGAATTCAAGGTGCTATCCATCGAAGTACATTCGGGGGTCAGGGCAAGCGTCGCTCCCGTCGGGCACACGAATTTACTTGACCGGCGCCGCAGGCGGGGTGGCCGGCGGATCTGCAGCCTTGTTATACAAGAACTGGCCGATCAGATTTTCAAGCACGACCGCCGATTGGGTCAGTTTGATTTCCCCGCCCGGCAGCAGGTTCTTGTCCGACCCGCCGGGCGAGAGCCCGATGAACTGATCACCGAGCAGACCCGACGTCAGAATCTTGGCCGACGTGTCCTCCGGAAACACCACGCTCTGCTCGAGCTCGATCGTCACCCGTCCCTGATAGGTGTTGGTATCGAGCACGATCGCGGTGACGCGGCCGACGGTAACGCCCGCGCTTTTCACCGGCGCCTTCACGTTCAGCCCGCCGATGTCGTCGAAGCGTGCGCTCACCATGTATGTTTTGCCGAGCGCGAAATTGCCCAGATTGGCCGCCCTCAGCGCCAGAAACAAGATGGCCAGGATGCCGAGCAGCACAAACAGGCCGACCAGCGTTTCAACTCCCTTGCGTCCCATTGCGCGTCTCCAGTCGAATTTTCAACCCGGCGTGCTGAACATCAACGCCGTCAGAACGAAATCGAGCCCGAGCACCGCCAGCGACGAAATGACGACGGTGCGCGTGGTTGCTTCAGCGACGCCGTCCGGCGTCGGCTTGGCCTCGAACCCCTGATACAACGCCACCGTCGTGCACGCAATGCCGAACACAAAACTCTTGACGATGCCGTTGCCGACATCGTTAATCGCATCGACCCCGTTTTGCATCTGCGACCAAAACTCGCCAGGGTCGATTCCGATCATCAGCACGCCGACCACGTATCCGCCGAGAATACCGATCGCCGAAAACATCGCGGCCAGCAGCGGCATCGCAATGATCCCGGCAAGCAGTCGTGGCGCCAGCACGCGCGCCTTGGGCTCCACCGCCATCATTTCCATCGCGGCGAGTTGCTCGCCCGCCTTCATCAAGCCGATCTCTGCTGTCAGCGACGTCCCGGCGCGGCCGGCAAACAGCAAGGCAGTGACGACCGGCCCAAGTTCTCGCACCAGCGACAGCGCGACCACGAGCCCGAGCGACGTGGTGGCGCCATAGCGGCTCAATGTGTAATAGCCCTGCAGCGCCAGGACAAAGCCGACCGAAAGGCCCGAGGCCAGGATGATGACCAGCGATCGATTGCCGATCGCATGAATCTGCGCGATCGTCAGAAACGGGCGGGTGATTGCAGATGCCGAATTGCGCAGCAGATCGATCACGAAGAACGAGGCGTGACCGAGCCCACGCAGAACATCGAGCGCCTGCACGCCGAGCCGTGCCAGCGGATCGCCCAGGGTCACGGCCGCAACCCCAGATCCTGCGCGAACGGCTTGGCGGGATAGTGAAACTTCACCGGACCGTCGGGCTCGCCGCGAATGAACTGCCGCACTTCTTCGTCGTCGGAGGCTTCGACCTCGGCTGCCGTACCGTGCCCGACGATGCGGCCGGCTGACATCACGTAAACGTAGTCGCTGATCTTGAAGCACTCCTTGACGTCGTGCGATACGACCAGCGACGTTGCGCCGGTGGCGTCGTTCAACTCGCGAATCAGGTTCGCTGCGACACCCAGCGAAATCGGGTCGAGCCCGGCGAACGGCTCGTCGTACATGATCAACTCGGGATCCAGAGCAATGGCACGCGCGAGTGCGACCCGGCGCGCCATTCCGCCGGAAAGGTCGGCCGGCTTCAGCTGCGCCGCCCCGCGCAGCCCCACTGCATTCAGCTTCATCATAACCAGATCGCGCAGCATCTGCTTCGGCAACTCGGTGTGCTCGCGCAGCGGGAAGGCAACGTTGTCAAACACAGTCAGATCGGTAAACAGCGCACCGAACTGAAACAGCAACCCAACCCGGCGGCGCCGCAGCCTGAACAGCGCTTCGCGGTCGCGCGGGTTGACGTGCTCGCCGTCGAACGCGATCCGGCCTTTCGAGGGTGTCAACATGCCCCCGATCAATCGCAGCAATGTCGTCTTGCCGCAGCCGGAGCCGCCCATGATGGCGATGACTTTGCCGCGCGGAAACGACATCGTCATGTCGTGCAGAATGATCCGCCGGCGGTCATAGCCGAACGTCACGTGATCGATCTGAACGAGGGCGTCGCTGTTCATGTTCGAGTTGTTGCGTAGGGCGCGAGCGCACCCGCGAGCAGCCGCGGATTGTCGCACGGCTATCGGCGCGGTTCTACGCTGTAGCGCTAACTTGAAAGCGCGGGCAGCACGAAGGCGAAGAAGGCTCGGATCGGCGGGACACGGCGCCGCCCGCGCGCGCCACGACACACCGGCAATCGCCAGCATCGCGCCCGCCGCGCCGCTAGCGTTGAAGCTAACCGTTACGCATCAGGAATTGATCGACTGCTGTCGCGCATTGCCCGCCTTCACGATCAGCGTGGAAGCACACTGCTGCCCATCAGGTATTCGTCTACCGCCCGCGCGCATTGCCGACCTTCTCGAATTGCCCACACGACAAGCGACTGGCCGCGGCGCATGTCACCGGCTGCAAATACCTTTCCGACATTGGTCTGGTAGCAGCCGGCACCGTCGGTGGTTGCCCGCGCATTGCCGCGCGCATCCATTGCCACGCCGAAGGCGTCGAGCACCGAACCGACCGGCGCGACGAAGCCCATCGCCAGCAGGACCAGGTCTGCCGGCACTTCGAATGCCGAGCCGGGCACCTCGGCCATCTTCATCTGGCCGGTGATCGCATCCTGTTGCCATTCCACTCGCACTGCGACCAGTGCCGTGACCTGTCCTTTGGCATTTCCCTTGAACTCCTTGGTCGCGATGGCCCAATCACGCTCCACTCCTTCCTCGTGCGAGCTGGAGGTGCGCAACTTCAGCGGCCAGTACGGCCATGTCATCGGCTTGTTCTCACTGGCCGGCGGCTGTGGTAGCAACTCCCATTGCGTGACGCTTCTGGCGCGCTGGCGGTTGCTGGTGCCGACGCAGTCTGAACCGGTGTCGCCGCCGCCGATCACAATGACATGCTTGCCGGTGGCAACGATCTGATCGGCTACGCGGTCACCGGCGACGACCTTGTTCTGAAGCGGCAGGAATTCCATCGCGAAGTGCACGCCGTCGAGCTCGCGACCCGGCACCGGCAGATCGCGCGGCTGCTCGGCGCCGCCCGCCAGAATCACGGCATCGAAGTCGCTTACCAGTTGCTCAGGCTCAACCGTTCCTTGGTTGCCCACCAGCACGCCTGTCCGGAACGTCACACCTTCGGCGGCCATCTGCTCGATGCGCCGATCGATGTGCGATTTCTCCATCTTGAAATCGGGGATGCCGTAGCGCAGCAGCCCACCGACCCGATCGCTTTTCTCAAACACGGTCACGTCG
>JBGTEW010000368.1:0-9850 GCA_041747615.1 Burkholderiaceae bacterium
CGCGTGCGCACCCGCATCCGGCACTTGCCGTCCGAGCGCTCGCTGCAATTGCCCGCGCGTGATCGAACCCGGGCGCAACACCGTGGGCGCAGCGCCTGACAGATCGACGACCGTCGACTCGATCCCGACCGGGCACGCGCCGCCATCGAGTACCAGGTCGATCTTGCCGCGCGGTTTCAGCCCCAGATCGTCGATCACGTGTTGCGCGGTCGTTGGACTGATCCGGCCAAAGCTGTTTGCGCTTGGCACCGCCAGCGCCGAGCCAAACTCGCGCAGCACAGCGCGCATCCACGGGTGCGAGGACGCCCGCAGGCCCACGGTGTCCTGCGCGCCGGTGACAATGTCCTTCGCACGCGCCGTACGCCTGAGCACCAACGTCAATGGCCCGGGCCAGAACTCGCGTGCCAGTGCGTATGCAGCCTCCGGAACGTCGCTCGCCCAATCGTTTAGAGCATCGATGTCGCCGATGTGCACGATCACCGGATGGTCCGCAGGGCGCCCCTTCGCAGCGAACAAGGCACGGACCGCGGCTTCATTTTGAGCATCAGCCGCGAGTCCATACACCGTCTCTGTCGGAATCGCCACCAGACCGCCGTTGCGCAGCACTTCGGCAGCGCGCTTGATTGCAACTTCGTCGACCGGGCGTGCGTGCATTGCGCTCGATCAGGCGGCCGGTGCGATGCGGAGAATGCGCGCCACGCGATCCGCCTGCGCAGCCGCTGCCGTCAGCGTCGGGGCAATGCACGTCACATGCCCCATCTTGCGGCCCTTGCGCGCCTCGCTCTTCCCATACAGATGCAGCTTGGCGCCGGCCACCGCCAGCACCCCCGCCCAATCGGGCTCGTGGACCGCTTCCTGATTGTTGAACCACAGATCGCCAAGAATGTTCAGCATGACCGCAGTCTGCACCTGCGTTGTGTCTCCCAGCGGCAGGTTCGCCATCACTCGCGCCTGCTGCTCATACTGGCTGGTGATACAGGCATCGATCGTGTAATGGCCGGAATTGTGCGGGCGCGGCGCGAACTCGTTGACCAGCAGTGAGCCGTTTTGCAGCACGAAGAACTCCACGCACAGCACGCCGACGTAATTCATTCGCTCTGCCAGCACCAGCGCCGCCTCGCGCGCGCGTTGGGCAACGGCCTCCTCCACACGCGCCGGAACGATCGACGTTGCGAGGATTCCGCCGCGATGCTCATTCTCTGCCAGCGGAAACGTTGCGGCTGCGCCGTCGCGCGTACGGCATGCGATGACCGAAACCTCCTGCCGCAACGACAGTCTTTTTTCGAGGACGCAGGCAACGCTCCCCATCGCAAGCCAGGCGGCGCGAGCGGCTTGCAGCGTATCGACCGGAACCTGGCCCTTGCCGTCGTATCCCAGCCGCGCGGATTTCAGGATCGCGGGAAAGAGCTGCGTATCGACTGTCTGCAGATCGCGATCGCTCTTGATCATCGCGTGTGGCGCGACATCGATTCCGCATGCCGCGACGAACCGCTTCTCGGCGATTCGATCCTGCGCGATCGCGACACTTGCGGCATCGGGGCTGACGCTGCAGTGCCGTGCCAGAAAACTCAGCGCCGCTGCCGGAACGTTTTCGAACTCCGTCGTCGCTGCACGGCACCGGCGTCCTAGCTCGGCCAGGGCTGCTTCGTCCAGGTAATCGGCGGCGATGTGATCGTCGGCCACGGCGCCGGCCGGGCTGTCATGCCCCGGATCGAGCACGCACACCTTGTAGCCGAGTGATTGCGCCGCCATGCAGAACATCCGGCCGAGCTGTCCGCCGCCGAGCAGCCCGAGCCACGCACCTGGATGAATGAAGGAACTCAAGGCGAGTGCTTGATGAGAGTGAGTGCGCCGCGCGAAGGCTGCCGCGCCATGTCGTTGCACTCGTGAAATTGTCTGGCTTTGCCAGCGATTTCCACGCTAACCAATCCGACAAAAGTAGGGGTGCACTTTTGTCGATGCTTTAGAGCGGCAAGGTCATGTTGCGCGCTTTCTCCGTCTGCGTCGCCCGATACTGCGCGAGTGCCATTGCGAGATCGCCGTCCTGCGTTGAAAGCATCTCGACCGCGAACAGCGCAGCGTTGGCGGCACCGGCTTCGCCGATCGCGAACGTGGCGACCGGGACGCCGCGCGGCATCTGCACGATCGACAGCAGAGAGTCCTCTCCGCGCAGATACTTGGACGGAATCGGCACGCCGAGCACCGGAATCAGCGTCTTCGACGCCAGCATGCCCGGCAGATGGGCAGCGCCGCCGGCGCCGGCGATGATCGCCTTCAGCCCGCGCGCACGAGCCTCTTCAGCGTAGGTGAACATCTCATCCGGTGTGCGGTGCGCGGAAACGACGCGCGTTTCGTAACGCACTGCGAACTGCTTCAGCACCTCGCAGGCGTGCTGCATCACGTCCCAATCGGAAGTCGAGCCCATCAGCACGCCGACCAGCGGCGCCATCTGACCGTCACGTTTCATATCTGTGATTGTACGGATCAACGATCATTGATCACTGATCACCGTTTCCCCCGTGAGTCGCTGCAGGGCCTCGCGATACCTGGCTGCCGTTTGTTCGACGATCCCGGCCGGCAGGGCGGGCGGTGGGGGACTCTTGTCCCATTGCTGCGTCTCCAGCCAGTCACGCACGAACTGCTTGTCGAATGACGGCGGCGACGCCCCTTCGACGTATTGATCAGCGGGCCAGAAACGCGAGGAATCGGCGGTCAGCACTTCGTCCATCAGTTGCAGATGGCCATTGTCATCGATGCCGAACTCAAATTTCGTATCGGCAATGATGATGCCGCGCGTCGCGGCATACTCGGCGGCAGCTGCGTACAGTGCAAGGCTTACCGAACGGATCTGAAAAGCGAGCTCGGCGCCGATGACTTCCTTGGTCCGCTCGAAAGAAATGTTTTCATCGTGCGTTCCGAGCTCGGCCTTGCTGGCCGGTGTGAAAATCGGCTCGGGAAGCTTGCCGGCCATCCGCAGCCCTGCGGGCAGCTCGACCCCGCAGATCGAGCCGGTGCGTAGATAGTCTTTCCAACCGGAGCCGATCAGGTACCCGCGCACCACTGCTTCGACCGGCAACGGCTTCAGCTTCATCGCGACCACCGCGCGCCCGCGGACCTGATCGATCTCGTCGCCGGCCACGACTGATTCCGGCGGAATTCCTGTCAGATGGTTGGGTGTGATATGCGCGAGCTTCTCGAACCAGAAGTTCGACATGGCATTGAGCACCCGGCCCTTGTCGGGAACCGGCTGGCTCATCACGACGTCGAATGCCGACAGCCGATCGGTGGTCACGATCAGCAGCTTGTCGCTGCCGACGGCGTAACTGTCGCGCACTTTGCCGCGATAGACGAGCGGCAGCGACTTGAGGCTCGACTCAAAAAGCCCGGGCACTTGCGGGACCTCGAAAACGATGGAGTCTAGCGGTGCGCGTCAGAGGTAGTGTGCAGCCCGGATCGCGATCCAGGTTCCGCCCGCCAGCACCAGAGACAACATCACCGCCGCGCTGCCGATATCTTTCGCGCGCTTGCCGAGCGGATTGATCTCAAGGCTGTCGCGGTCGACGGCGGCTTCGATGCCCGTATTCAGCAGCTCGACAATCAACACCAGCACCACCACGCCGATCAGCAAGATCTTTTCGATCAGCGCCAGCGGCAATACCAGCGCGAGCGGCATCATCAGCGCCGCCAGCCAGATCTCCTGACGGAATGCGTCCTCGTAGATCCAGGCGGAACGCAGGCCGTCAATCGAGTATCGCGTCGCGTTGAGAATGCGTTGCAGCCCCCGCTTGCCTTTTAGCGCGTTGCCGTCGAGCACTTCCATCATGGAAGTCGTCGGTTTGCCTGACATGGGCGCGGATCATACGGCTGCAACGCTGTTGAAATATGACAGCGACGTATCATCGCGCGGTTTATTCCACCGCAGCATCACATGCCCACCATCGATTATTCCCGCTTTTATCGCTACGACGACCTGATGGCGCTGCTGCGCGCCTTTGCCGACGAGCATCCGAACTACGTTGAGCTCGAGACGATCGGCACCAGCCACGAGGGCCGCGCCATCCCGCTGGTCACGCTGACCCATCGGGATACCGGGCCAGCTGCCGATAAACCCGCCTACTGGGTCGACGGCAACATCCATTCGATCGAGCTGTCGGCATCGAGCGCGTGCCTGTACTTTATCGACTGGCTGCTCAAGGAACGCAGCACGAACGCAGATGTCGCTCGAGCGCTCCACACCCGCGCTTTCTACATCTGCCCACGCATCAACCCGGACGGCGCCGAATGGGCGATGGGCGATAACCCGCGCTACGTTCGCTCTTCGACGCGGCGCTATCCGTTCGATGAAGACCCGATCGAAGGACTGATCGCCGAGGATATCGACGGTGACGGCCGCATTCTGCAGATGCGGATCGCGGATGCAAACGGTCCATGGAAGCAACACCCTCAGGAGCCGCGGCTGCTGGTACGGCGCGCGCCGACCGATGCGCCCGGCGGCGAATACTTCCGCGTGCTGGTCGAGGGGCGCGTCGAGAACTACGACGGCGTCAGCGTCACGGTCGCCGGCGTGACCGGCAATGCGCAGGGGCTCGATCTGAATCGCAACTTTCCGTCGGGCTGGCGGCAGGAATTCGAACAGCTTGGCGCAGGACCGTATCCGACCTCGGAACCCGAAGTCCGCGCCGTCGTCGACTTCGTCATCAAGCACCCCAACATCTGCGGCGGTACCAGCTTGCATACGTTCTCCGGCGTGCTGCTGCGTCCGTTCGGTCATCTGCCGGACGACAAGATGCCGGCCGAGGATCTGTGGACCTACCAGACGGTCGGCAAAAAAGGCGAAGAGCTGACCGGCTATCCGGCGATATCGATCTGGCATGAATTCCAGTACATGCCCGGTGAATACATCAGCGGCGCGTTCGACTGGATCTACGAGCACCTCGGCATGTTCATGTGGACGGTAGAGATCTGGAATCCGAAGAAAGAAGCCGGAATCGACAACAAGGAATGGATCCACTGGTTCCACGACCATCCGATCGAGGACGATCTGAAAGTGTTCGAGTGGGCACAGCGCATTGCACCGGGTGAGGGCTATCGCGACTGGAAGGCGTTTGATCACCCGCAGCTCGGCAAGGTCGAGATCGGTGGCTGGAACCGGATTGCGATCTTCACCAATCCGCCGCCGGCGCTGCGCGAGAAAGAAATCGCGCGTTTCCCGCAGTGGCTGCTATGGCAGGCGTTGATATCGCCGAAGCTGGAAGTGCGCAGTGTCGAAGTGACCGCCGCCGGCGCCGATACGTGGCGCGTGCGACTCGTCGTCCAGAACACCGGCTGGCTGCCCACCTATGTCACCAAGATGGCGGTGCAGCGGAAGGTGCTGCGCGGCGTGTTCGCAGAGATCACGCTGCCGCAGGGGGCGCAGTTGCTATCGGGTAAACAGCGGGAAGAGCTCGGTGAGCTTGAAGGCTGGGCTTATCTGCACACCGGCATTTCGTTCTGGCCGGACAAGAAACCGACGGCGGACCGCGCGCATGTCGATTGGGTGATCAAAGGCAGGGCAGGCTCGAAACTCGAGATCGCTGCGTGGCATCAGCGGGCGGGTCGAGTGGCGGCCAACGTCACGCTGGGCTGAGCAGTTGGTCGCCCGGCACGCCGTCGAAAAAGTCGACCCGTCCGGTCTCCAGCGAGTACTCGGCACCCACGACGACCAGACCATTGCGCTGGATCAGTTGTTCCAGAATCTCCGATCCGTGCCGCAGATGGTCAGCGGAGACCCGGACATTGGCTCGAACAGCATCGCGCACCAGGGCTTCGGCATCGTGTCTTAGCTCAGTCTTCAGCAAGGGCTCGACCGACGGCCGGATGCGGTCAACGATCGAACGCAGGTTGCGCGACTGATTTGCCGTAGGCCGCTTGAGTTCATCGAGTGTCGCGGACACTGCGCCGCACTGGGAGTGGCCAAGCACCACCACCAGCCGCGTGCTGAAACGCTCCGCGGCGAACTCGACACTGCCGATCTGCGAAGGCGCCACGATGTTGCCCGCTACGCGGATCACGAACAAGTCACCCAGGCCCTGATCAAAAACGATCTCTGCCGGCACTCGCGAATCCGAACATCCAAGGATGATCGCGAAAGGCTCCTGCCCATCGGCGAGCTCACTTCGATGCGCCTGGCTCGCGAGCGTGTCGCGACCTCGAACGTCCGAAGCAAAGCGCAGGTTGCCTTCCTGCAACCGCTGAAGTGCTTCGCGCGCGGGGATCATGATTGTCCTTTATGCGACCGACCGCAGCCCGCATTGAGTTGAAGTGAGCGCCAGTGTAATAACAGTGCCTATACTCGCGCGTGCAACGACTCTCAGGAGACAGCCATGGACCGCCGGACCGTACTGATTGCGAGCGGCACGCTCGCTGCATTGCCGACCAGCGCACTGCGGGCGCAGGCATTTCCTTCGCGCCCGATCACGCTCTACTGCGCGTTTCCCGCTGGCGGGCCGACCGATCAGGTCCTGCGCGCGTTCGCCGAATCGGCGACCCGGACGCTCGGGCAGCCGATCGTCGTCGATAGCAAGCCGGGCGCGGGCGGCACCGTGGCGCCGATCGCGCTGAAGAACGCGAAGCCTGACGGCTACACGCTGTCGCAGCTGGCGATCAGCGTTTTTCGCATTCCGCACATGCAGAAGACGCCGCAGCTCGACGCAATACGCGACTTCACCTACATCATCAACCTGACCGGCTATACGTTCGGCTTGGTCGTGCCCGCCGGCGCGCCGTGGAAAACGCTGAAGGAATTCGTTGACGACGCGAAGAAGAACCCCGGCAAGATCGACTATGGCTCGACCGGCACCGGGACCACTCCGCACCTGGCAGTCGAGGAGTTTGCGGCGCGGGCTGGCATCAAGCTGACGCATGTCCCGTTCAAGGGGAGCGCCGACCTGATGACGTCGATCCTGGGCGGCCATATTCAGGCAGCCAGCGACTCGACCGGATGGGCGCCGCACGTGGAAGCCGGCAAGCTGCGGCTATTGGCGACCTACGGATCGAAGCGCACGAAGAAGTGGCCGGACGTGCCGACGCTGGCCGAGCTGGGTTACGAAACGGTGTCTGACTCGCCCTTCGGAATAGGCGGCCCGGCGGGGATGGATCCAGCCGTGGTCAGGACGCTGCACGACGCATTCCGCAAAGCGCTCGACGATCCGAAGGTGCTGGCGATACTCGACCGGTTCGACCAGTCGGTCATCTATATGAGCCCGGAGGAGTACAGCAAGTACGCACGGCAGATGGTCGAGGCCGAGCGCGCGACGATCGATCGGCTGGGGTTGCGCGGAACGATGTAGATCGGGGCCGCAACCCGCCGGCCCCTACACGCGGGAAATTGACGCTCGCTCAGTGCACGTGCTGGCTGAGCGCACCCGTCGTGTACTTGTGCGCGATCCTTGTCAGCGGCACCGGCGCGATTCCGCTTGCCTGGCCCTCGCAGCCGAACTGCTGATAGCGCTGTTTGCATATCGCCCGGGCCGCGGCGCGCGCCGGTTTCAGGTAGTCGCGCGGGTCAAAGTGGCTCGGATTTTCGTGCAGGAACTTGCGAATCGCAGCGGTCATCGCCAGCCGGATGTCGGTGTCGATATTGATCTTGCGCACACCGTGCTTGATCGCCTCCTGGATCTCTTCAACCGGCACGCCGTAGGTTTCCTTCATTTCGCCGCCGTAGTAGCGGATTTCCTGCAACAAATCCTGCGGCACCGACGACGAGCCGTGCATAACCAGATGCGTGTTCGGAATGCGCCGGTGAATCTCCTTGATGCGGTCGATCGCAAGAATGTCGCCGGTCGGCTTGCGCGTGAACTTGTACGCGCCGTGACTGGTGCCGATCGCGATCGCCAGCGCGTCGAGCTGCGTCTTCTTCACGAAGTCTGCCGCCTGATCGGGATCGGTCAGCAGCATCTCTTTCGTCATCGTGATCTCGGCGCCGTGGCCATCTTCCTTGTCGCCGCGCATCGTTTCGAGCGAGCCCAGGCAGCCTAATTCACCTTCGACGCTGACGCCTTGCGCATGCGCCATGTCGACCACTTTCTTCGTTGTTTGCCAGTTGTAGTCGTAATCCGCCACCGTCTTGCCGTCTTCGCGCAGCGATCCGTCCATCATCACCGACGAGAAGCCGAGCTTGATCGCGCCTTCGCATACGGCTGGCGACTGCCCATGATCCTGATGCATCGCAATCGGAATCGCGGGATACGACTCGACTGCCGCCTGGATCAAGTGTTTGAGGAACAATTCACCGGCGTATTTGCGGGCGCCGGCCGAGGCCTGCATGATGACCGGCGCGTTGACTTCCTGCGCGGCCTCCATGATTGCCTGAACTTGCTCCAGGTTGTTGACGTTGAATGCGGGCACGCCGTAGCCATTTTCTGCCGCGTGATCCAGCAACTGACGCATCGAAACCAACGCCATGATGTCTCCCCTTGCAAAACGGTTAACGGCCTATTCTAGGCGCGCCCGCCGGTCCGTTCACTGCACGGATGTATTGAGCAACAAGCGATCCAGCAGCGCTTTCTCGGCTGTTTCAAGCGCACGATCGCGGCCTGCGCGCAGATCGGCCAGCGCCGGCGGCGCGTAGATCATCGGGGCCAGCGGCTCGCCTTCCATGCGCCGACCGTGGGCTGACCGGAACCCGGTTTCGGAAATTCGAACACCGCCTGCACCCGGCAACACGTATTCCGAGCGCACCGCCACCACGCAGCCGCATGTCGATTCACCGACGATCAGCGCATCGCGCTGCTCGAGCAGTGCCGTGGCAGTCAGCTCGGACGCGCTGCCTGAACGGCGATCGGTCAACACCGCCAGTGGCTTCAGAAAAGGAGTGTCGGCGGGCGTGATGCGAAGCTCGCGCACATGCTGCTGCTCGCCACGCCTTGAATGTTGCGTCAGCACCAGCCGCGGCTCTGGCAGAAACTGCCGCACCAGCCAGATGAACTGGCTGTAATCGCCACCGCCGTTGCCGCGCAGGTCGAGCACCAGCGCGCGCGCGTCGGCGACGCTTTTCAGCGCCTGTTCGACTTCGGCCCGGTTGCGGTTCGAAAAGCGATTGATCTTCAGCACCGCGATGCCGCTGTCCAGCGTCCAGACCGTTGCGATCGGCGGTCTGACCAGCGGCTCCGGCATCAGCGTGACCGTCACCTGCTCATCGCGCTGCTGATCGACAGCGCGTAACAGCGTCAGTCGTTGCGCCTGCGGCACGGCATCGGGCATGCGCTGCAACGCGCGCCGCACCGCCCGCAACTGCGAAAACCTGACCGCTTCATCGGGGTTCGCAGGTTGCGCTTCTGACGATGTGATATCGGCTGCGGTAACCTGCATCACACGCGCTGCGCTGAAAAATTCGGCATCGAAACGGCGGTCGTCGACCGCGATTACGACATCGCCCCTGCGAACTCCGGCGCGCGACGCCGGCGAGTTCGGATCGACATCGATGACCGCCAGCTGGCTATCGATGACCGATAGCGCTAGGCCGGAGGCGAGCACGGCGAAGCGGCGATGATCGGCGCTTTCACGCGGTGTCACAACGCGTGTGTGCGAGTCCTTCAACTCGCGCACCATCGATTTCAGCGCGAAGTACATCTCGGCGTCGCTCTTCGCGGCAATCACCTGCGGACGATATTTTTCGCGCATCGCGTTCCAGTCGACGCCGTTCAATGTCGGGTCGTAGTGACGCTCTGCCACGATGCGCCACACGCGCTCCAACACCTCGAGCCGCAACTCGGGGCTTGCAAAGTCTTCGCTGAACTCGTGCTGCAACAAACGCGGCGTGTACTCGGACAGGCCGGCCACCGGGCCGCCGGCCGGGCGCGACGGCATCGTC
>JBGTEW010000369.1:0-6971 GCA_041747615.1 Burkholderiaceae bacterium
CCGCGATGCAGGGTTCGGCCGTGGTGGCTGAGCCGGTTGTTCGCGGCTGCGACAACGCGACGCATCGGGCCGGCCGCGAGCCCAACTGGCGGGGCAGTTGTCCCGCCACTTTCGCCCGTCGCCACCGTTGGCGGGGACAAAGCGCCCATGACGCACTGCGACCGAGTGGCTGAAAATGGGGCCTCGCAGCTTCGACATCGCCCCGCCGGGACGCGAAGGCCGCGCAAGCAGGAGAGCCGCATGTCCACCCCGCGAGCCAAAGATGTCCAACTTGTCACTGGCCCCATCGCCAGCGCAGCCTGGGACGATGAGGACTCCAAAATCCGTAGCCTCGTCAGCGATCGTGTGTTCCAACTGCACGTTGACACCCAGGGCGTGACTCGCTTCTTGTGCCGGGATGGCGACAACGTGAGCGAAGTCTCGCTTGCCGACGTCGTCGCCGAGGCGCGCGGCAGCGCTGCCTTGCTCCGTGCGCAGGCGGGCAACGAGGCTTTTGCCGGGCTCGCTGCCCTCGTCAGTCACGCGCTCCAGCGCGTTGCTGCTTTGCTTCCGTTGCGCGCCGCGCCGGTCGTCCCGCCTCTCAGGCCAGCCCCAGTTGCCGCAGGACTCTGACACGGCGACGCGACGGAGACAATGCGTTTTTAACTACGCGGCGTCCGCTGAACTCCGTAGCAACCGTGCATCGTCAAGTCTCTGAGGTCACGGGCTAAGGCGGCGACCTCAATAGGTCAGCAACAGATATTCCGACGGGAGTCCGCTTCCGGGTCGGTAGCGGAAGTCTGTGAAAGTTCCGAAGGGACTGGCCTCGCTCGCTTCGGGTGGGTGCGAACCCATAACGTCTGCATCGGTGGCGGAAACGTGGCGGGGATTGAGATGTCCCTTTGGAGCAGACCCAAACACGCGGGGCTTGATTTCCCTTGCGGACGCCACCATGGCGACGTCAGTCGAAGTTTCTACTCGCGCCGGGTAAGACCGTTGAGCAAATGTTTGACATTGATCAATTGCAAGCTGCCGTCGACCACTAGCATTAATTTATCGGGCAGACGCCCGGACGGAGAGCGCAAATGTTCGAACGCATTCTTG
Organism: Burkholderiaceae bacterium; assembly: GCA_041747615.1. Classification (GTDB taxonomy): domain Bacteria; phylum Pseudomonadota; class Gammaproteobacteria; order Burkholderiales; family Burkholderiaceae_F; genus JACCZX01. Next base: position 1,084 of record JBGTEW010000369.1, read on the forward strand.
TTTCTACAGACGGCACAACGAACTCGGACCACGCGTTGCAGGCGGCAGCCGCAATTGCCAGCCGTCTCGGTGCAACACTGACGCTGTTTCACGCGATTCCGAAGTACCGGTCGCCGTATTACCCGGAGGGAGCCGGCCTCGATTGGCCTACGGAGAAGCAGTACCTGGCGGAATCCTCGGAGAACGCGCAATTCCTTCTCGCCCGTTCGAAAGCGAGTGTTGAGAAGCAAGGCGTCAAGAAAGTAACGATTGCGCATCTTTATCACGATTCGCCGGCGCAGGCGATCGTGGCGGCGGCCAAGAAAGCGAAGGCCGATTTGATCGTGATGGCGTCACATGGCCGCAAAGGACTGACGAAGTTGCTGCTCGGCAGCGAGACACAGAAGGTTTTGGCACTGACAACGTTGCCGGTGCTGGTTGTTCGTTGAGCGTTCAAGATCATTCATGTTGATCCTGACGCCCGTGGCGGACGCTACAGACACGTTGCTACTTCTTGGCACTTAACGTTTCCCAGTCGACGCCGCGGCGCGCGGCCATCGCGCGTCCAATCTCGGCAAGTTCGGGCGGATCGAACGAGCGCTCGAATGCGGGCAGCAAGACCGTATTCTCTTGCTCAACATGCTGTCGATAGAGCCCTACGAACTGCAAGGCCGATTGGTCGGGCATCGAAAAATCCGCACCGGCTTCGATCGCAACCAGTGCCGGCCTTAGCTGCGCCCATGCATCGTCTAGCAACCGATGCTCGGCTTGCAGCTTTTCGATTGCATCCGTCATCTTGTCTCGCTCGGCTCCCTTGAGCCCGGCGAGCATGCGCGGAAACAAGTCGATCTCCTCATCCTCATGGTGGCGCGGAGCCGCCTCGTCGAAGTAGCGCAGGATCGAAGCTGCGGTCACTCGCGCCGATTCCTCCGCGCCGCCGGCAGCGATGTGTTCGCGCAATCGACCCAGCAGGGCAATCATTCGCAAAATGCGCTCATGACACGCGAGCCACATCTGGATCGGTTGGTCGAACCCTGCTGCCGGCGTGCGGAAGTCGATGATGCCGCTCATTAGCGTGGCCCTTGCCCTGAAACGTGTGCGTGGCCGCGTCCCTCACCCGACGTAGTCCGCACTTCAGCGTCGCAATTTGCGCTCGGTGGACGGCAGCCTTGGTCAACCGGCGTGGGGTCGAACGGTCCGGTGCCACTGTGCTCCGACTTCGACGCCGGAACGAAGCTGCCGCTGCGCACATCGAACACGTGCACTTCACCTTCTTCGATCACGTAATGCCAGCCATGCAGGACCAGTTGGCCTGCTTCGACGCGCTTGCGCACCATCGGGTAGCCCATCAGTCGCTCCAGTTGCAGCACCACCGACCGTTGCTCGGTGCGGCGCAATGCCTCGGGTGTCACCTGCACCGGCAGTGCAGCTTCGCGCCCTAGTTCAAGCCACGCCGTGAGATTGGTGGCATCCGGTGTGGCCTCTTCGTAGAGCGCACGAATGCCGCCGCAATGGCTGTGGCCGCAGACGACGATGCGCGACACGTCGAGCCGAAGTACTGCGAATTCAATCGCAGCTGCCGTCCCGTGATAGCCAACCCAGCGACGAGCCGCCTCTAGCTGGGTGCGCCCCCTGGGGGGGCCGACGCCATCGGCGTCTTGGGGGCCTTCGATATAACCGTCGTGCGGGGGCACGAACGCACCGACGTTGCGGACCATGAACACATCGCCTGGGCCGGTACCGGTCAGTAGATAGGGCACCAGGCGCGAGTCGGAACAGCCAATGAAAAGGATGCTCGGGTGCTGGCCATCCTGCACCAACGTCCGGAACTGCTCTCGCGCGACGGGAAAATAGTCGTTGTGGAATCGACGCAAACGCTGCAGCAGTTCGTCGGGCATCGTGCCGTGCCGTTACTGCACCAGCGGTGTGTCGGCCGCTTCGAGATCGACGCCGTGAATCGAGCTTCGCCCCGCGAGTATTTGCAGATACTGGCGCAGTGCTGTGACGAAAGCTTGCTGGCGCAGCGCCATTCTTACCGCTTCACGCACCGTCTCGAACGACTGCGCCACACCGGGCTCGCGCTGCAGGACTTCGACCACATGCAGGCCAAAGCGGCTGTGCACTAGCCGCGGCAGCACGCCAACTTCGACGCGGCCAAAAAGTTCGCGCGCAAACTCCGGCGCGCAGTCAGTGGAAGCGAGCCAGCCCAGCTCACCGCCTTGCTCGCCGCTCGGACAGTTCGACAGCGTGCGGGCGGACTCGGAAAACGCATCTCCACGGGTGCTGTCGTGACAGCGCACGTCGAGCAGACAGGCCTCGGCGCGATTGCGCAGCGCCACCACGTCTGTTCCCGGCGTCACGGCAAACAGAATGTGCCTTACATGCGCTCTTTCTCCGGTCCGGTAACGTGCCACGTTCGCGGCATAGTGGCGCCGGCACGCTTCATCCGACGGTTCGGGCAGTTGCAGCTCGCGCTCGAGCAGCGTATCGATCGCACACGCCGCGGTTTCGCTGATCACACCATTCGCCGAGCCGGCGTCACTCGCATCGAGCAGCCCAGCCTGCAAAGCTGCCTGACGCAAGAGCTCGGTGCAGGCACGCTGGCGTAACTCCGCCGCCGTAACGGCGTGGTCCGGCGACTCCAACGCCACGCCATTGATGCTCGCCACCATGCTGGTGGCCCGCGCGCTGAGATCGACGGATTCAACGAGCATGTCGGACTCCGCTCTCGCTTACGCGCGGGTCGCCCGGGAGGTTGTGACCCGCGGGCACGTTCAAGCGCCGGCTGCGCACGACCTGATGCGGGCGAAACAGGAAGCCGATCGACGCGAAGCCGCTCCATACATGCACCAGGCGGCTGAACGGAAAGATCAGGAAGATCGTCATGCCGAACACCACATGAAACAGAAACGGCCATGGCAGACCGGCCAGCGCCGTCGCATCGACCGGCCGCAGCGTGACGATGCGCTGCGCCCAGTCCGACAGAATCAGCATCACGCTACCGTCAGCGTGCTGCCACGAATATGGCAGCGTAATCAGACCCACCACGAGTTGAATCCATAGGATGACCAGAATCGCGATGTCAGCAAAATGACTGGTATAGCGAATTCGCGCATCAAACAGGCGCCGGTGCAGCAGCAGCGTTAGCCCGACGAAGCAGATCAGCCCCGCGACCCCGCCGGCTACCACCGCCAGCATCTGCTTGTTCGCCGCACTCATGAAGTGGCCGTACACCGCGTGTGGCGTGAAAAGCCCTACCAGATGGCCGAAGAAGAGAAACAGAATTCCTATGTGAAAGAGGTTGCTGCCCCACCGCAGGCTTCCGGTGCGCAGCATCTGCGATGAGTCGCTCTTCCAGCTGTACTGCGCCTGGTCGAAGCGGATCAGGCTGCCGACCAGGAACACGACGAAGCAGACATAGGGATAGACCTGAAATAGAAAGCCGTAGACCCCGCTCATCAAAACGCTCCTTGTTCCGACGCGTGTTTGCGGACGATGTGAATTGGCTGCGCCTGTCCGGGCCGGGCTTGACCTTGGGTGGAACAGCCGTCGAATGCAGCGGGTTCAGCCCAGCTGTCATCGAGCGACTCCTCAGCCCGCGGGCTGACCGGTTTGACGTGCTCACCGGCGAGCTCGAGCAAGGCGCCGACGACGCTGGCATAGGCGGTCTCACGCTGCACCAGCGCCGCGAAGAGCGCGTTCAAAATGTGCGCGATCTCGCCGAGAAATGCGCGCGCCTCGCGCGGCGGTTGGGTCGAGACGAACTCCAGCACCGCCGGCAGATAATCGGGCAGTTCGCCCTCCGCCAGGATCAGCCCGGCCTTTTCGTAGGTTTGCCCAAGATCGATCATCGCCGGGCCGCGCTCGCGCGAGTCGCCATGCACGTGCTCGAACAGGTGCAGCGACGTGGCCCGGCCACGGTCGAACAGCTCGACGTAGTCCGCCTCGATGCGAAGCGGGTCGGCGTGCAGCAAAGCGTCGATTAACGCCTCCAGCTCGATGCGACGCGCCGCCGACAGACAGAGCTCGTCGCGCAGCACAGCGCGCATCTCGGGCAAATGCGCCCGCAGTTGCGGATCGGGGTAGCTCAGCAACGCTGACAGCACGCGCACGGTTTTGCCTATCGGCTGCAAAGTGTTCAATGCAATCATGCTCAAATCTCCGCCTTGATCGGGATCGTGCGCTTCTTCTCGCTGCCGAACAGGCTTACATCGTTGATGCCGTCGGAGCAGTTGTTGCCGAAGCTGAAGCCGCATCCGCCGCGCACACTGAACGCGTTCTCGGCGTACTCGCGGTGCGTCGTCGGAATCACGAAGCGGTCTTCGTAGTTGGCGATTGCCATGATTTGATACATCTCCTCCACCTCTGATTGGGTGATGCCAACCTGTTTCAATACGGCCTGATTGACGCGCCCGTCCACGTGCTTTTCGCGCTGGTACGCGCGCATCGCCAGCATCCGCTCGAGCGCGCGCACGACCGGCGCGGTGTCACCTGCAGTCAGCAGGTTCGCCAGGTACTTGACCGGGATGCGCAACTGGTTCACGTCCGGGATCGCACCGTTGCTGCCCATATGCCCCGCGTTGGCGGCCGCACTGATCGGCGACAGTGGCGGCACGTACCACACCATGGGCAATGTGCGGTATTCGGGGTGCAGCGGTAGCGCCACCTTCCATTCCACCGCCATTTTGTAGATCGGGCTCAAGCGCGCGGCTTCCATCCAATTGTCCGGAACACCGTCGAGCTGCGCCTGCGCGATCACCTTCGGGTCGTTCGGGTCCAGAAAGATGTCGAGCTGCGCCTGATACAGATCGCGGTCGTGCTCGACGCTGGCCGCTTCCCGGATGCGATCGGCGTCGTACAGCAGCACACCGAGGTAGCGGATGCGGCCGACACAGGTCTCCGAGCACACAGTCGGCTGACCGGCCTCGATGCGCGGGTAGCAGAAGATGCACTTCTCGGCCTTGCCGCTTTTCCAGTTGTAGTAGATCTTCTTGTACGGGCAGCCGCTAACGCACATGCGCCAGCCGCGACACTTGTCCTGGTCGATCAGCACGATGCCGTCTTCTTCGCGCTTGTAGATCGAGCCCGACGGGCACGAGGCGACACACGACGGATTCAGACAGTGTTCGCACAGCCGCGGCAAGTACATCATGAACGTGTTCTCGAACTGACCGAGCATGTCCTTCTGCACCTGTTCAAATCCGGCTTCGAAGTTTTTATCCTTACTACGCTTCGAAAACTCGCCGCCAAGGATCTCTTCCCAGTTCGGTCCCCAGACGATCTTCTCCATCTGCTGGCCGGAGATCAGGCTGCGGGGGCGTGCCGTCGGCGTCGCACGCATCTCGGGCGCCGACTGCAGATGCCCGTAGTCGAACGTGAACGGTTCGTAGTAGTCGTCGATCTCGGGCAGGTTGGGGTTGGCAAAGATCTTCATCAGCAGCTGCCACTTGCCGCCCTGGCGCGGCACGATCGAGCCATCGGCACGGCGCACCCAGCCGCCGTTCCACTTGTCCTGGTTCTCCCACTCTTTTGGGTAACCAATGCCCGGTTTGGTCTCGACGTTGTTGAACCACGCGTGCTCCATGCCGGGCCGGCTGGTCCAGACGTTCTTGCACGTCACCGAGCAGGTATGGCAACCGATGCACTTGTCGAGGTTGAGCACCTTGCCAATCTGCGCACGGACTTTCATACCACCTCTCCCTGCTCTTGCGTCGGGCGGATCAGCTCGGCAGCAACCGGCGTGTCGAGCCAGTCGATTTTGTTCATCCTGCGCACCACGACAAACTCGTCGCGGTTGGTGCCGATCGTTCCGTAGTAGTTGAAGCCGTAACTGAACTGCGCGTAGCCGCCGATCATGTGCGTCGGCTTCAGCACGGTGCGCGTCACCGAGTTGTGAATACCGCCACGTG
>JBGTEW010000370.1:0-1729 GCA_041747615.1 Burkholderiaceae bacterium
GCGTGCAGCAGCGGAGCCGGATGCGGCTTCGAAAACGGCGTCGTGTCGCCGCTGACGATGCACGCCGCGCGCTGGGTCAGGCAAAGCGCGTCGACCAGCGGCAACGTGAAGCGGGCCAGCTTGTTGGTAACGATTCCCCACTTGACGCCGCGCTGCTCCAGATATTGCAAGGTCTGATCCATTCCCGGAAACAGCGCCGAGTCGACACACAGTGCTGCTTCGTACTCGCGCAGGAACTCCTGTCGCAGTGCTTCGTAGCCCTCGTCGGCCGGAGTGACGTTGAATGCGCGTCCGACCATTCCGCGGGCGCCGTGCGATACGAACGGGCGCAGCTCGGATGGCGCTAGCGGCTCGATTCCACGCACGGTTCGCATCCGATTCGCCGCCGCGGCCAGGTCGGGTGCCGTGTCTGCGAGCGTGCCGTCGAGGTCGAGCAGCACCAGTTGAATGTCGTCGCGGCGCTTCATGCCTTGCGGCATGCCATCAAATAGTTGACGTCGGTGTCGCTCGAAAGCGATGCGATCCGGGTAAACGGGTTGTATCGCATGCCGGTCACTTCGTGCACTTCAAGGCCCGCCTGTCGCGCATAGCCCGCAAGCTCGCTGGGTTTCAGAAACCTGGCGTACTCATGTGTGCCGCGCGGTAGCAGACCGAGAACGTATTCGGCGCCGACGATTGCCAGCGCGAACGCCTTGGCGTTGCGATTGATCGTCGAAAAGAAAACCCAGCCACCCGGCCGGGCCAGCGTTGCGCACGCCTGCACGGTGGCGGCGGGATCCGGAACGTGCTCGAGCATTTCCATGCACGTCACTATGTCGAAGCTGGCGGGTTGCTCGTCGGCGAATGCTTCGGCCGCGCACTCGCGATACTCGACTCGCGCGCCCGATTCCAGCGCGTGCAGCCGCGCCACGGCCAGCGGCTTGCCTGCTAGGTCTATGCCGGTGACCGACTTGGATTTCTGAGCCATCGCCTCGGTGAGCACGCCACCGCCGCAGCCGACATCGAGCACACGCTTCCCCGTCAGTGACGCCAGCTGGTTGATCCAGGCGAGCCGCGGCGGGTTGATGTCATGTAATGGCCGCATCGGGCCGGTGCGATCCCACCATGTGGCCGCGAGCTCACTGAATTTGTGCAGTTCCGCGCGATCAACGTTCTCCATTGTTTGCTGGATGTTACGCAACGTTTTGTTACGCAGCGCGGGCACGAAAAAAAAGCCCCGCCGAGGCGGGGCTTAGGTAGTACGGCTTCTGTTGTTAACGGCTGATCTAGCGCTTTATCGGACGCGTGCCGACCACTTCAACTTCGACACGACGGTTCGGCTGCAAGCAGGCAATCAACTGCTTGCGATTGCGCACCTCACCCTTGGCCGACGGATCCGCGCACTGCTTGACCGGATTCGACTCGCCCTTGCCTTCGGTGTAGACGCGGTTCGGCTCGATACCCTTGCTGACCAGGTAGTCCTTGACGGCCTGCGCGCGACGTTGCGAAAGCTTCAGGTTGTAGGCATCGCTGCCGATGCGGTCTGTGTAGCCGACCGCGATGATCACCTCAAGCGAGACACCCGCCAGTTTGGACACCAGGTCGTCCAGCTGGGCACGGCCTTCCGGGCGCAGCGTTGCACGATCGAAGTCGAACAATGCATCGGCCGCAAACGTGACCTTCTCGCTAGTCGGAGCAGGCGGTGCCGGTGGTGCTGGCGGCGGCGGCGGCGGCGGAGCCGGCGGTGCGG
>JBGTEW010000371.1:0-7113 GCA_041747615.1 Burkholderiaceae bacterium
TTGTGCATGAACAGCGGCTCCATGATCTGCAGCCCGATCGTCAGCACCGGGTTGAGCGACGTCATCGGCTCCTGGAAGATCATCGAGATGTCGCGGCCGCGGATCGCGCGCATCTCGTCTTCGGACAACGCGAGCAAATTGCGGCCCTCGAACAGGATGCGTCCATGCGCAATACGCCCCGCCGGCTTTGCGAGCAGTCGCATGACCGCCAGTGCAGACACCGACTTGCCGCAGCCGGATTCGCCCACCAGCGCCACCATCTCGCCCGGATACACGCGCCAGTTCACGCCCTCGACCGCGCGGATCACACCGCGCGACGTCACGAAGTGAACGTGCAGGTCTTCGACCGAGAGCAGCGCTGTTTCCGCAGCGGGGCCTGCGACTTCAGCGGGAGGATCGGCTACGGCTACATCCATTTGCAGCTTCTAAGCACCCAAGCGGTCGGCAAGGTCGATAAAGTCATTCGCGATCACATCGAATTCGTCATCCTGCACGCGCACCGGCGGATGCCCCGGACCCAGTTCCAGCGGCCGTTCTACGTACCCGGTGCGGCAGCCCGCGGCGCGGGCCGCACGCAGATCGGCTGGATGGCACGCGACCAGCATCAGCTCGGCCGGAGCAATACCCAGCAGACCCGCGGTGCCGAGGTAGGTCTCGGGATCGGGTTTGTAGTGGCGAAAAAGCTCTGCCGACACGATGCAGTCCCAGGGCAGTCCGGCGCGCTTGGCAAGATTAGTGAGCAGCGAGAAATTGCCGTTCGACAAGGTGGTGATTATGTACCTCCCCTTCAGGCGCGCGAGCCCTGGCACCGCATCGGGCCATGGATCAAGCCGGTGCCATGCGCGGTTCAGATCGTCGATCTCGGCTTCGGGAAGGTCGCCCAAGTGGAATTGGACCAGCAGATCGTCGAGGATCAGACGGTGCAGGGCATCGATCTTCAGCCACGGCAATTCGCCACTGCGCACCCGTTGCATGGCGGGCCGATAGCCGGCACGCCACGCGTCGGCGAAGCCGGCCCAGTCAGCGTCAACCCCGTGCCGGGCGCCAGAAGCCGCGGCTTCGCGGATGATGCTGCCGCGCCAATCGACGACCGTGCCGAATACATCGAAGGCCAGTGCCTTCACTTTTCCGTCAAGCGGGAGTCTTGCCATGCACGTTGCCCACCAGTGGTCAGCGCCCAGTGGTCGCCGCTGCTTCGCTTACATCTGCCGAAACAAGTGAACGTATTGCCTTGCGACCGGTAACTCTTTGGAAGTATCGCGCATTCGGACATACAGCTTGCCGGCAAGATCGCGGCGCGTCCCGGCCACCGCATTCAGGTTGACGATTACCGAACGATGAACCTGAGCAAAGTCGTCCGGATTCAGCTGCTCGCCGAGTTCCGACAGCGGCACCCGTATCAGCCACTCCGCAACATCGGTGCCGTCGCGAGCAAAGACGCAGGTGTACTTGTCGTCGGCCTGGAAGTACAGCACGTCGGCCACCGGAATCTGCTGCGTGATTTCGCCGTCGGCCGATCGTTTGCTGGCGCGAACCCAGCGCAGGTAGCGCACGTGGTTCGCCGTCAGATGCTGCGATAACTGCGCCAGCAGCGGCGCGAGATCGGGAGCCGGCGAGCCGCCGGTGCGCAGTTTTTCCACGGTGCGACCGAGTCGCTCGTCGGTCACCGGCTTAAGCAGATAGTCGACTGCGTTGCGCTCGAACGCATCGACCGCGTATTGATCGTAGGCCGTCACGAACACTACCTTGGTGGTGCCCGGGAGCTTCTCTGCAACCTGCAACCCGGTCGAGCCCGGCATGCGGATGTCGAGGAAAGCGATGTCCGGCGCGTGCTCGGCAATCGCCGCGGCGGCGGCCGGCCCGCTGTCGGCGATCGCCGCAATCTGCAATTCCGGCCAGAGCTTCGCCAGCTTGTCGCGCAGATAGACGGCGAGATGCGCTTCGTCGTCAGCGATGATCGCCTTCATGCCGATTCCAGCGGAAGCGTCATTCTGACGCGTGTACCGCTGGCCAGTTCTTCAACCGCCAGCCTCGCTTTCTCGCCATACAGCGACGCCATCCGCTCGCGCAGATTGGTGAGACCGACACCATTGCTCGCGCGCGACGAAAAGCCAAGCCCGTCGTCCTCGACGTCGAGCTGCAACGCGCCGTCCGCGACTCGCGCACTCAGACGCACAGTGCCGCCCTCGAGTTTTGGTTCGAGCCCATGCTTGATCGAATTTTCCACCAGCGGCTGCAGCGACAGCGGCGGCAGCCGCGCATCTAGCAGCTCACGAGGAACATCGATCGCGTACGAAAGCCTCTTTCCCATTCTGATCCGAAGGATATCCAGATACGCGGCGATCAGCGCGGTTTCCTGGCCGAGCGTCGTACGTTCGCTTCGACTGGCCGCCAGCGAGGAGCGCAGCAACTCGATCAGCCGCTCGAGCATCAACCGCGCCTTATCGGGCTCGGTATTGATCAGGCTTACGACATTCGCCAGCGTGTTGAACAGAAAGTGCGGCTCGATCTGCGCCTGCAACGAACGCAGCCGCGCGTCGATCGCCTGCCGCTGCAACTCGACCACCCGGGCGCGCTCGCGCTCGCGCTCGGCCACGGCTTGCGCGATCCGCATCTTGCCGGTCAGGTAGCGGTGCCACAACGTGGTAATGACGATCGTGATGACGACGCTCGCGACCAGGATTCGCGGTGCGCCCTGAACGATGCGATCCACATCGACTCCGAGCAGCATCAGCCCGATTGAGTAGCCGATCAGGCAGCCGACAACAGGAATGCCGGCGAAAAAAACAACCCGCTTGCGCTCCGAGAATGCCTCTATCCGCTCGATCCCGAGCAGGTAACCGCCAGCCTCGTACAGCGCGTGGATCGTCAGCCCGATCGCCTGCGCAATCACGAAGTTGTACAGAAGTGTCCTCAGCGGATCCGCCGAAAAAGCGAGGCCGATCAGAGTCAGCACGATGGCAATGCCGGTGCTGAAAACCACGGTCCAGACGACTTGCAACCAGGCCGGGCCCGCAGGCCTCATCGAAAACGACCACCAGCTGCGCCAGGATTCGCGCAGTACGGCAACGCTCAACATGGATGACTCACGCGAAGCAAGACCCGCCAATGTAGCGCCCGTCGGCGGCGGGGTCTGCCGGGCTGCGCCCAAGCGCCCGGAAAGCGGCGCCAATCGACAGCGGGCCGCCGTCAGGCGGCCTTCGCCTTGCGCTTTTTCATCCGGGTCCTGATCCGGTCCTGCTTCAGCGCCGACAGATATTCGACAAACACCTTGCCGAGCAGATGGTCCATCTCGTGCTGCACGCAGACCGCGAGCAATCCGTCGCTGTCGAATTCATAGGGCGTGCCGGCCACGTTCTGCGCGCGCACCCGCACGCGGGCCGGCCGCGTAACCGCGTCGTACACACCGGGCACCGATAAACAGCCTTCCTCGCACTCGACCTGCTCCTCAGATGCCCAAACGATTTCCGGATTGATCAGCACACGCAGCTGATCCTTGGTCTCGGAGATATCCAACACCAGCAGTCGCTCATGCACGTCGACCTGGGTGGCAGCCAGCCCAACGCCGGGCGCGGCATACATCGTCTGCGCCATGTCCTCGACCAGCCGGCGCAGCCGGTCGTCAAAGCGTGTCACCGGACGCGCGACTGATTTCAGCCGCGGATCCGGGTACTCGAGGATGTCAAGCAGTGCCACTATTTCTCCATAAAAACGAGAGCCAGCCAGCAACAATCAATCGGCCGGTCTTAATCTCCCTTAAATGCCCGATCTTTGCTTGCTTTTCAAGCACCGTCTGCCCGCCGAGTAGGCCACACTTGCGCGATCTTCGGACGACCTGGCGCCCGGATTACGACCTATGGCATCGCGCCTAGTCGGGATCGAACGCTCAGGGTATCCGTTGCTATATCAATGCATTACGGTCAAAATTTGCGGCCCGTTATTAGATATCAGCGCGATCTGAAAAAGTTCAAGGCGCTGGACTCAGCGGTTCCGGGGTTCCACCTATCAGCGTGAGCAGGAGCTTGCATGACCCACACTAAAAGGGCAGTCGTCTCTGCTGCGGCGTTCGCCATCTCGCTGATGGCCGCGCCCGCAGCTGCGCAGGATCCGACACCCGCGTCGCGTCTGCCGATCACTCCGAAGCAGCGCAGCACCGCCGATCAGGTAGCGCAGGCCGGCGTGCCCCTGGCGGCGCTGGCCCCGAACGCCCCTGAGCGCTATACGGTCAAAAGCGGCGACACGCTGTGGGACCTGTCCGCGATGTACCTGGTCAGCCCGTGGCGCTGGCCCGAGCTCTGGGGCATGAACAAGACGCAGATCAGGAATCCGCATCTGATCTACCCGGGGCAGGTGCTGGTGCTGGTCAGGGACGGCGACCGCGCCCGCCTGCAACTCGCGGATGGCGAGCCCGGCGTCGGCAGGCTCGAGCCCCGCATTCGGGACATCGGAGCAGAGCGCACCGCCATTTCGGCCATTCCCAACAACCTGATCGAGCCGTTTCTGTCGCAACCGCTGGTGCTCGACGCCAGGGGACTCGCGGATTCGCCGCGCATAGTTGCGACGATGGAAGGCCGCGTGTTTGTCGGCCGCGGGGACGACGCCTATGCGCGCGGCATCCAGGATGATTCGATCGTGAATTACAACGTCTATCGCCCGCTGCGCCCGCTGTTCGACCCCGACGACAAAGTGCGCAAGAACCCGATTGCGTACGAAGCGTTCTTTCTGGGCACGGCCAACAAGGTCGGCGGCGGCGAAATCGCGAAGATGCGGATCGATTCGAGCAAGCAGGAAATCGGCATCGGCGACCGCTTGATTCCGTTCGAGCGGCAGCAGATCGTCAGCTATGTGCCGAAGCGCCCGGAGGCGCCGATCGACGCGCGGGTAATCGCAATCTACGACGGCGTGCGCTACGCCGGCGGTGGGCAGATTGTCACGCTCAGCCGCGGCACCGACGAAGGCGTGGCGAGCGGCGACGTGCTTCAGCTCTGGCGCACCGGCGAGACGATGCTCGACCGGACTGCCGAAAAGCGCGAGTTCATTAAGCTGCCGGATGAGCAGATCGGCCTGGCGTTTGTGTTCCGCACCTTTACCGGCATTTCGTACGCGCTGATTCAGCGCGGCACGCAGCCGGTTCAGGTCGGCGATCGCGCATCCAATCCAAGCGATTCGCTGGACCTGACGGCGCCTGAACAGCGGCGTAGCGAAGTTGAACAGTTGATTCGCGGACCGCTGCGCTCAACCCCGACGCAATAAGCCGCGGCTTCGCCACGGCTATCAGCATGCAGGCGGGCGAGCGCGCCGCCTGGTTGCGTCTGATTCTCTCGCCGGGGCTCGGCCCGCGGACCGCACGCCAGCTTCTAGTTACCTTCGGCCTGCCCGACGCGATCTTCGATGCGGGCACCGCAGCGTTGCTGCGATCGTTGCCCGAGCCGCTGGCGCGAATCCTGGCGCAGCCGCCCAGTGCCGAGATTCGGTCGGCGATCGATGCGACGGAGCAATGGCTAGCGGCAGGCACCGACCGGGCGTTGCTGACACTGGCCGATGCGGCCTATCCGCAGGCACTGCTCGCCACTGCTGATCCACCGCCGGTGCTGTTCGCGGTGGGCAGACTGGAACTGCTGAATCGTCCGTCGATTGCGATCGTCGGCAGCCGCAACGCCACGCGGCAAGGTAACGAGAACGCGCATGGGTTTGCCCGCGCACTGGCAGACGCCGGGGTCACGATTGCAAGCGGGCTCGCCCTCGGGATCGACGCGGCAGCGCATCGCGGCGCGCTCGCTGCCGACAGCGATGCTTCGACGATCGCGGTGGTCGGCACCGGCCTCGATGTGATCTATCCGGCCAGCAATCGCGCGCTGACCGAGGACGTGCGAACGCGCGGCGTCGTCGTGTCCGAGTTCGCGTTGCGCACGCCGGCGATTGCGCACCATTTCCCGCGCCGCAATCGCCTGATTGCCGGTATCACGCGCGGCACTCTGGTAGTCGAGGCCGCGCTGCGTTCGGGCTCGCTGATCACTGCGCGGCTGGCAGCCGAAAACGGACGCGAAGTGTTCGCGGCACCAGGTTCGATTCATTCTCCGCTGGCCAAGGGGTGCCACCGCCTGATACGCGAAGGCGCCAAGCTGGTCGAATCCGCGCAGGACGTGCTCGAAGAAATCGGACTGGTCCGACGCGCCGCACTGGATGCGGCAGATGCGGTAGTTGCGCCGGCTGCGCATGCGGACGTGCTGCAGCTGATGGGCCACGATCCGATCGACCTCGAGCGCCTGGTCGCGCACTCCGGGCGCGAACCCGGCGAACTGGTCGGCGCATTGCTGGAACTCGAACTGGCACAACATATTGAGCGTCTGCCAGGTAACCGCTACCAAAGGTTGCGTTAATCGGACGATGTCTCTTTACAGCGCCGCTTGTCCCTAATAGATTGCGCTAACGTGTTCGAAGTCCTCGTCTATCTGTACGAAAACTACGGCGCACTGCATGCGTGCCCGGACGCCGACTCGCTGTCGAAACGGCTGACCGACGCCGGGTTCGACGACGAAGAGATTTCCGAAGCGCTTGCCTGGTTGTCCGGCTTGCAGCTGGTCACTTCGGAATCCGTCGCGGTGGGCCCCGAGAGTGAGCGAGCGTTTCGCATTTACGCCGCCACCGAGGTCGAGCGGCTTGGCATCGAAGCGATCGGCTTTCTAAGCTTTCTCGAGCAGGCCGCTCAACTGACTCCCACGCAGCGCGAGATCGTCATCGAGCGCGCGCTTGCCACCGACGAAGCGCCGATCTCGCTCGAGATGCTGAAAGTGATCGTATTAATGGTGCTGTGGAGTCAGCAGGCCGACATCGACGTGCTGCTGCTCGAAGAGCTGCTCGGAGCCGGGGGCGACAAGAGCCTGCATTGATCGCCTGGCGCGATCGCAGGCGTCCCAAGCAATCAGGGCTTCCAAATACCCCGCCTTCCACGGCCGGGTTGGCCTTTTCATTAGTTGTTATCCTGAAAAAGGGAACAAGCTTCGAGCCGTTCGTTTGCGGCTCCCTTTTCATTCTTCATGTCGAAAACACTGATCATTGCCGAGAAACCTTCCGTGGCCGCGGATATCGCGCGCGCGCTGGGGGACTTCACCA
>JBGTEW010000372.1:0-7403 GCA_041747615.1 Burkholderiaceae bacterium
GCCGCAAACAACGTGATGCCGACCAGCACGCGCACCAGCACGTTGATCGTCACTCCCTGCGGCATGAACAGCGGAAACATGAACGACGCCATGAACAGCACCGAGATCAGCGGAACGCCTCGGATCAGCTCGACGTACACGATGCAGATCGTGCGCAGCGCGGGCAGGTGCGAGCGTCTTCCGAGTGCGACGAGCACGGCCAGCGGAAATGCAGCAGCGATGCCAATCGTGGACAGCAGCAATGTCAACGGCAGACCGCCCCAGCGATCGGTTTCCACGTCCGACAAACCAAATACGCCGCCGCGCATCAGGACGAAGAACGCGGCGAACACGAGCACCCACGCGAGGATCAGCCACCGGCTCCACAGCGGCCGGGTGCAGCTCGCCACCAGCATCGCCAGCATCAGCAGCGTTGCAGTCAACGGCCGCCATTGCTCATCAAACGGATAGCGCCCGAAAAGAATCAGGCGGTACTTCTCGGCGATCACCCCCCAGCACGCACCGGTGCCGTCGAGCGCGCGGCAGGCGGCGAGGTCGGGTCGCGTCACGGCGTTGAACACCGCCCAATCGATAAAACCCGGAACGAAATAAAAAAGTGCGGCGACAACGGTCAGTGTGGCGAGGATGCTGCCGGGGCCGCCGAACAGATTGAGACGCATCCACCCGAGCGGGCCACGCGCCGCGACCGGTGCAGGGCGTGCTGCGATCGGCGCGAAGGTATCGACCGGGTTTGTGACTGCGCTCATCGTTCCTTGATCGCCGCGCGCGCGTTGTACCAGTTCATCAGCGCCGCGGTGGACAGCGATAGCGTCAGGTACACCGCCATGATGATCGTGATGCACTCGACTGCACGGCCGGTCTGGTTCAACGTGGTATTCGAGATCGACACCAGGTCGGGATAGCCAATCGCGACGGCCAGCGACGAATTCTTGGTCAGGTTCAGGTACTGGTTGGTCATCGGCGGAATGATCACGCGCAACGCCTGCGGCAGCAGCACCAGCTGCAGCTGTCGTTGGCGGGTCAGACCGAGCGAGCTTGCGGCTTCGATCTGGCCCCAGGGGACGGCCTGGATGCCGGAACGCACAATCTCGGCGACGAACGCGGCGGTGTAGACCGCCAGCCCGAAAGTCAGCGCCAGGAACTCGGGCGTCACTGCGCCGCCGCCCTGCACGTTGAACGCGGTTCTTGCGGGCATGTCGAGCGCAGTCGGCGCGCCGGCGGCAAGCCAGCCGGCAGCGATACCGACGATAAAGGTCGCCAGCGACGGCCAGAATGTCGCGCGCGCTTGCCCGGTCAACACGAACTGCGCATGCGCCCAGCGGCGATATACCCATGCGAGCGCGAGTCCGGCAATCGCGCCGGCCAGCATCAGGCCATGGCCCGGTTCCCATACCGGCACCGGAAACGCAAGCCCGCCCTTCGACAGGTACAAACCGGGGGCGGGGTTCAGCGCTTCGGCCACCGGCGGCAACAGTTCGTTTAGCAGCAGGTACCACATCAGCAACTGCAGAAGTATCGGGATGTTGCGAAAGAGCTCGACGTATGCGGTGCAGACGCCGCGGAGCAAAAAATTCCGCGACAGACGGCCGATGCCGATCGCAGTACCCAGCACGGTCGCGATCAAGATGCCGATGATCGCCACCCGGATCGTGTTTGTCAGCCCGACCAGGAACGCCCTCCAGTACGGATTGCTCGAGTCGAACGCGATCACGCGCTCGCCGATCCCGAACCCCGCGGGCTGGTTGAGGAAATCAAACCCGCTTTGGATGCCGCGGATGCGCAGATTGGTCAGCGTGTTCGACGCCAGAAACCACACGGCGAGCGCGATCAGGCTGACGGCGAGCACCTGATAGACGATGCCGCGGAACGCACGGCTGCGCCAAGACCAGCTGCGCCGTGACACGACGGGGACTGGCGAAGTTACTTCAGCCATGGGAGCCCTCCTTCGATCGCCGAAGGAGGGTGCTCAAGCGCGACTGCGAGCGATTAAGGATGCTCTGATAAACGTAGCGAGCGGGCCAAGGTCGCGCCGAGGAGCGGAGGCGTACGCAAGGTACGTTGAGCACCGGAGGCGCGAGATTGGTCCGCGCAGTAGTTTTGCAGAGCTTCCTTAGCGAATCGGCGGGGCGTACATGATTCCGCCCTTGTTCCACAGGTTGTTAAGCCCGCGCGGCAGCTTCAGCGTGGATTTCGGGCCGACATTGCGCTCGAAGATCTCGCCGTAGTTGCCGACCGCTTTGATCGCCCGGTAGGCCCACTCCTTGTCGAGGCCGAGCAGCTTGCCCATGTCCTCGCCGGTGCCCAAAATGCGCTGCACGGCCGGATCGGTGCTCGCCTTCATCTTGTCAACGTTCGCCTGCGTGATGCCATATTCCTCGGCCTCGATCAACGCGAAGACAACCCACTTGGAAATCGCGAACCACTCGGCATCACCGCGGCGCACCACCGGTCCAAGCGGCTCCTTCGAAATCAGTTCGGGCAGGATCAAATAGTCGTCGGGATTGCTGGCCTCCTTGTTGCGAATCGAGGCAAGGCCCGAAGCGTCCGTCGTGTAGGCCTGGCAGCGGCCCGAGAAGAAGGCCTTGACCGACGCTTCCAGACCTTCGAACACGACCGGCTTCATGTTCAGGTTATTGCTCCTGTTGTAGTCGTTCAGATTCTTCTCGGTCGTGGTGCCCGACTGCACGCAGACGTCGGCACCCTTAAGGTTCTTGGCGCTCGTGACCTTGATCTTCGTCGGCACCATGAAGCCCTGGCCGTCGTAGTAGGTAACGCCGACGAAGTCGAGGCCGAGCGATGCATCCCGGGTGAGGGTCCAGGTCGTGTTGCGCGACAGGATGTCGACCTCGCCCGACTGCAGCGCGGTGAAGCGCGCCTGCGCGGTCAGCGGCACCCACTTCACCTTGTTGGCGTCACCCAGCACGGCGGCGGCCAGCGCTTTGCAGACATCCACGTCGAGACCAGTCCAGTTACCCTGGCTGTCAGCGGCGGAGAAACCGGCAAGGCCGGTGTTCACCCCGCAGGTGACCACTCCGCGTTGTTTGATCGTATCCAGCGTCTTGCCGGCATGCGCCGGCAGGCTGATCGCCGCCGCCAGCATCGCGGCAGCACCTGCAATCCATTTCACGGCAGATTTTTGAGGCATGGGGGTCTCCTTGATGAGCGTGTCGATACGGCTCCAATGAATATAAGCGCTTGTCGCGTTTGCCGCCACGAGGGACTAACCAAGGGGCCCCGGGGGCTTCCCGCATGTCGGCGCTGACACGCACGACATCAAACGTTACACACGGCAGCGGCACTTCACGTCAACATTGACATCGAATAATGCCAACGCCCGGAGCTTCATTATGTCCCGTCGAAAACGAATCATTGCCGCCTCGCTCGCCGCGCTGCTCTTGGTCACCACCGCCGCGCAGGCCGGCGTGCCGCTCTGGCAGCGCGTGCTGCGCTGGGTCAGCGGGGATACCAGCGAGACGCCCGTGCAAACGCACATGATGGGCAAACACATGCAGATGAGCGTACGGCAGCCTCCGAAGCCGGGTGACGCGGAACGCGCTGCCGAAATCCGGGCGGTCGCGCGCCGCGTGCTCGAGACTTACCGAGATGTCGCCGACGCCCAGGCTGAGGGCTACGCACCGTTTGCCCCGACCGGCAAAATGGGCGCGGAAGTGCATTACACGCATCACTGGCGCGCCGGCATCGAGAAGCACGGAGTTGATCTCGAGCGGCCGGGCTCGATTCTTTATAAGCGAACGCCTGACGGCATGCAGGCAGTTGGCGTGATGTACACCGCGCCCGGCAACGCAACTCCCGAAGAGCTCGACAAGCGCGTGCCGCTAAGTATCGGCGTCTGGCACCGCCACGTGCACTTCTGCGGCTGGCCCAGTGGGACGCCGAGACGCGATTGGGACGGCCCGAATGCGCGCTTCGGCTTCAACGGCTCGATCGCCGACGAGGCCGCGTGCAAGGAGGCGGGCGGCTACTGGATCCCGCTGGCGCTCGGCTGGATGACTCACATCTATCCGAACGAAACCGAGGACGCCAAAATCTGGATCGGCGAGCAGATGATGACGTTGAACGCTGCCGAGGTCGAACATGGCGCGCACAAGCGGCCAGAGCGATAAGAACTCATCTGTCCCCGAGGCCGGCTAAGGCACCCACCGCACGTACCGAGCCAGCCGCTGCATCGAAACGAAGTCGCTTGCACCCTGCCGCCGCGCTTCGGGCAGCAGGCGCACCGCCAGCAGCGCCGTTGCGAAAGCGTCGGCGGCCGCGCTGTGACGCGCGGTCACCGGGATGCGATAGTGCTGCAGCCATTCGTCCAGTGATTTCGCGCGCGTTTCAGCGTCGAGCACCGGCGCGAGCTCGGCGAGATCGAGCCAGGCATTGTCGAAAGGCAGATTGACGTAGATCTTGATGGCGCGGGCGAGAAAACCGCGGTCGAAAGCCGCGTGAAACGCCAGCAGCGGTGCCTGCCCGATAAAGTCCATGAACGCCCGCACCGCGTCGTGCGGATCGATACCGGCCAGTTGCGCCTGCGCACCGACGCCGTGCACAAGGATGTTTTCGCGCGGGCTCGCGGTCGATCGCCCGATGATCACCTCGATGCTGTCGGCCGGCACCACGCGGCCGTCGATCAAGGCGACCGCGCCGATCGAAATCAATTCGTCGGTCGATGCGTCCATGCCGGTCGTCTCGACGTCGAGGACAATCCAGCGGCGCGCTGTACGCGTACCGGATTGCCCGCGCCACCGGCGAAACATCCTATCCCGGAAAGTCCAGTTCGAGCCGCTGCTGCAGCTTGCGCGCCTGCCGAAACGCCTCGTTCACCACGCGGCGATCGAGCGCCGACAGGCGCGCAAGTTCGACCAGATTCGGATTGCGATCGGACGACGTTTCTTCCGCCGCGCGATGCTGCTCTCGCAGGCGCATCAGCTGAAAGAACTCGAAGGCAGCAACCCAGCCGCGCACATCTTCGTCAGGAAGCCGCTTCAACTCGGCCAGGCGCAACAGGCGCTCGGCCGTATTGGTTTCGCTCAACCCACCTGCGTAAGACCAGATGCGCGCTGCATCGACGAACGGGACAGTGCCGTTCATCTTCAGATCGACCTGCGCTGCTTCGCGTTTGCCGAGAACCGAATCGAACAATCCGGCTCCGGACGGCGGACGATTGCGCAGGGCATTGTCGGCCATCTGCTTCAGAAAGCGACGATTCGCGCTGGCGCGATGAATCACGTCGCCGCGCAGCCGATTGGCAAGTGCGGTGTTTCCGAACAGTGCGCGAAAGTCGAAAAAAATGCTGGCATTCAACAACGCGGCGGGATCGCCGCGATCGATCCAGCCGGAGAATTTCTCATCCCACTGCGCGTAGTCCAGACACCACTGCGGATTGCGCGCCATGATGTTGCCCTTGCATAGCGGGAACCCGAGCGCAGCCAGCGCGCGATTCGTGCGGTCCGCAAATTCGAGCAGACGCTCGCGCTTCACTTCGCCTGCCACGTACAGAATGCCGTTGTCCTGATCAGTCGCAATCGTCTGCTCTTCGCGCCCTTCGCTGCCGAATGACAGCCAGCAGAAGCTGTCGGGCGGGACTTCGAACTCGGCCGCGGTCAGCGTCAGCAGCCGCATCGTCAGCTGGTCGTTCAGACGGCTGATCAGCTTGGTCAGGTGCGAGGCGGCGACACCCTGCGCGACCAGATGGTGCGACAGCCTGCGCACATCCGCGGCAACGGCGGCGAGAGCATCGACATCGTTCGCGCGCCCGATCTGCACCGACAGTTGCCTCACACCGAGCCGCTGCAGCGTGAACAGATCGCGCTCGGACACCACGCCGAGCACGCGCCGCCGCCCACCGACCGAGTGCATGACGGGAATGTGCCGGATTGAATGTTCCGCCATCATCAGCGTGGCATCCGCCGCGGTCGCATCGGCGTCGAGCGTCAGCAGGCCCTGGCTCATGACGTCCGCGATCGGAGCCGCCAGCGATCGCTCGGGCAGGATCACGCGATCGATCAGATCGGTGCGGGTCAGAATGCCGATCGCGCGCTGCCCCTCCGCACCGGAATCCACCACGACGATCGAACCGGCGTGCGCGTCGCGCATCTGCCCAAGCGCATCTCGCAGGGACGTCTCCGGCTCGCACGTCAGCGCCGGCCCGCGCACGAGTTCGTCCAAGGTAGTCGCCATCGTGCGCTCAACGCTGGCTTCCGTCGCGTAGCTCTGCTGCAGTTCGCGGCGTGCCAGATCGAGCATCGAACCCAGCCGCCGGGTGCAGAAATCCAGAAAGACCGGGCTGTCACGCACCAGCTCGTCGAACTTCGAACGCGGCAACAGCAGGCAGAACGTGTCGCCGACCGCTCGGTAGCTCAGCGTTGCCGGCCGGTCGGCAAGCAGGGCACCTACCGGAAAGCAGTCGCCGACACTTGCTTCGTACGCGATTGCGCCGGAGTCGCCGCTTTCTCCCTGCACCCGCCCCTGCTTGACGATCACGCAGTGGGACGGCACGTCGACGGCGGGAGCGACGATGATTTCACCGGGCGCGTAGTACGCGACCTCGACGTTCGCAACGACGAAATCGAGGTCTTTGGCGGACATCGCCGAGAACGGCAGATGCTCGCCAAGCAGCTGTTTCAAGCCCGCGATGATGGTCGGTGCCGTCATCTCACTGCGCCGGCAACGGCATCGCTACCCAAATACAGGCGATGGGGCACATGGGCCCAATCACGAACGCCACGGAAGTCAATCGCCGGCTCGTCGACTTTCTTGACGTCCACGCATCGGAGCCGGCGCTGAAGCAAATGAGCGAAGCGGCATGACGCGCACCATCACGCCGCTTCGAGCTTTACTTGGCAGCAAAGCAATAAAACAGGGCATCGCCGCCGGTGCTGCGCAGATTGTCCTGCGTGCAGCCGCGCGACGGGTGCGACGAGTTCCACGAGGTGGCCCAGGCGTGATTGATCGGACCGGCGCGATCATGATGACCGAGCATCGCAGAGCCGTCGGTACCGCTTTTCGTCCAGTTGCCGCAGGTCATGTCAAAGAAGGTTCCGGCGAACGCCGTACCGTCCGGGCGCGAACCGGTCAGCATGTCATGCCTGTTCGGTTTCATCGTGCGGTCATTCACCGGCTGACCCTTTTCGTCAAGTGCGGTTTCCTTCGTGATGTTGTTCTTCGCGGAATGCAGGTCTTCGACGTCACGGGCGATCATCACGCCCTTCGCATTGTGCCAAGGCCCTGTACCGATCCGCTCACGTGCGTGCACAACCTTCGGATCGTTCAACGCCGTTCCCTGCGTGCTCAGGTAAGCGCGCCACGTCCGGCCGCTGGCGCCAGCCGCATTCGCGAGACGCTCGCAATGCTGGTCGGCGCCATCGATGCCGCCCAGGTCTGCGCCTTTGCCAACG
>JBGTEW010000373.1:0-2197 GCA_041747615.1 Burkholderiaceae bacterium
ACGGTCCAGTACATGCAGCACATGACGGCGGCCATTGCGCGCCGGGATCATCTCGTTGGTGCTGTGCGTGTGGAGGACTGCGCCGACGCGATTGCCAAACCGTGTGAACAGTCGCGCCAGCACTGCCACCAGATCGGCCGACAGTGCGCGCTTGCGCACTTGCTGCGAACCGAAGTCGACCGAGCCCGAAAGATCGAGCACGAACCAGGCAGCGACTTCGCGATCTTCCTGAAACTCGCGCACATGCGGCGTTTGCAGCCGCGCGGTGACATTCCAGTCGATATATCGCACGTCGTCGTGCAGCTGATACTCGCGCAGGTCCGCCAGGTCGAGCCCGAAGCCGCGGAACAACGTGCGGTAGTCGCCCTGCAGCAGGCCATCGAGCCGGCGCAGGACGGTGAACTCGAGCCGCCGCAGCAGCAGTTCGGAATCCGGTCGCGCGACCGGTTCGTTGGCTGCTGACTCGGTCGGTGCTTTACGAACCCGCCGCCACCCGAACATGTGCTTCCAGCGGTTTATCCGGTGCTGGGATCGCCTGCAGAATGCGCATCACGATCTGGTCCGGGCTCTGGCCGTCGGACAGCGCCTCGTAGCTCAGCACCAGCCGGTGCCGCAGCACGTCGGGCACCAGATCGATGACGTCTTCCGGCAGCACGTAGTTGCGTGCGCGCAGGAACGCCAGGGCGCGCGCGCCTTCGATCATGTTGATCGTCGCGCGCGGACTGGCGCCGAACGTGATGTAACGCGCCATGTCGTTCAATCCATAGCGCTCGGGCCGGCGTGTGGCCGACACCAGCTTGACCGCGTACTGCATCAAGCCGGGATCGACGTAGATCCTGCGGCACTCCTGCTGCAGCTCCAGCAACTGCGCGGTGGTACATACGGACGCTACCGAGGTCGCTGCGCCGGTGACCCGCTCAACGATCACGAACTCTTCTTCTTCGCTCGGATAACCGACCACCACCTTCATCATGAAGCGATCGACCTGCGCTTCCGGCAATGGATACGTCCCCTCGGTCTCGATCGGATTCTGGGTAGCCATCACCAGAAACGGCTCGGGGACGCGGTGAGACTCGCCGGCGATCGTGACCTGGCGCTCCTGCATCACCTCGAGTAACGCACTCTGCACTTTGGCCGGCGCACGATTGATCTCGTCGGCCAGCAGCAGATTGGCAAACACGGGCCCGAGCACGGTCGAAAATTCGCCGGATTTCTGGTTGTACATGCGGGTGCCGACCAGATCGGCCGGCAGCAGATCGGGCGTGAACTGGATGCGCTTGAACGAACCGCGGATCGTCTTCGCTAGCGTGTTGACCGTCAGCGTCTTGGCCAGTCCGGGGACCCCCTCGACCAGCAGGTGGCCTTGCGCCAGGATCGCCACCAGGACTCGTTCGAGAAAGTGGTCCTGCCCGACGACGATGCGCTTGACTTCATACAGCACGTTCTGCATCAGCGCGCCGGCGTTTCGATTTGAATAATCGTCCACGTCTTTTTCCTGTAGTTACATTCGAAAAGTCGTCTGGCTGCGCCAGCGATTTGTTCGCTAGCCAATCGCGGGAAAGTAGGGGTGCACTTTTCCGCGCCTTTTAAAACGGAGGGATGCCGACGGCGGCGCCGGCGCTTTCGATCGTGGCGGCGAACCCGATGCCCGCAAAGGTCGGCCCGGTCGGATTCAGGATCGCAGTGACGATGCCGACGACCTCGCCGCTCATAGCCACCAGCGGCCCGCCCGAGTTCCCCGGATTGGCGGCGGCATCGAACTGGATCAGGCCAGTCATCACTTGCTTGCCTTCGCGCGAACGAAATTCGCGATCGAGTCCGGAGACCACACCCGCGCTAGTCGATGGACCGATGCCGAACGGAAAGCCCACGGCAACCACTTCGTCACCCGACTGCAGGTAGGCGGTCGAACCCAGCGTCGCCGCCTGCAGATCATCCGGCAGCTTCTTGGCGCGAATGACCGCTAAGTCGTTTTCCGGAAACACGCGAATGATGTCGACGTCAGACTCGGTGCCGTCGAAGAAGGTCACCGACAGCCGCTCAGCGCCGGTGACCACATGCAGGTTCGTCAGAATCGTGCCGTTGTCGATGATGACGACGCCGGAGCCGACGCCGTTCATGCGCTCGCCCGCGCCCGGCTCATCATCGTCGTCGTAGCCGCGCACGCGTACCACCGACGGCATCACCAGGGCGGCCG
>JBGTEW010000374.1:0-8371 GCA_041747615.1 Burkholderiaceae bacterium
AGCTGCAGGGACTTGCGCTGATCGGCAATGCGGCTCGGCTGCGGCGCGTGCTGGCAAACCTGATCGACAGCGCAATCCAGGTGTGCCAATCCGGCGAGGTGATCGTGCACCTGGCGCTGACTCCGCTCGAAGAGCACGAACTTCGCCTGTCGACATCGGTGACGGCTACTGGCATGACCGATGAGCAGGCCGCGACCATGATGCAGCCGTACGTCGTTCATCCGTTCGTCAGCGTCAGTCCCAGCGGTGTCGTGACCGATCGCCGTATCGAGTTCTTCGGAGCGCGGGTGATCGTCGCGCGCGCGGCCGGGGGCGGCGTGACTTTCCAGTTCAACCAGCGCTTCGAAGCCGATCTGTCGAGGGTGGCGATCGATCTATCAGCCGTGGTGGCGACCGCCTCCAATACGGTGAACGCAAAGCCGGCGCAGGTCGCAAGCGCGCGCGCCTCGCAGCAGCAGCGCGCCGATTTTTCGCGCGCGGCGGGACGGTTGCGCAAGAATGCCGAAAGAACGAATCTCGGCGCACTCTGGGCCGAAGCGCATCGACTGACGAGCGCGTGGCAGCGCTACACGCAGTCCCGCAATGCGTGCGCCAGCAGCGGCCTCGTCAGTGCGTTGTCGCACGCCGCCCGCGGAGGCGATGCGGTCAACGCGACCATGCTTGCGCACCGGCTCGCAAAAGAGCTCGAAGTTGCTGCGTCCGAAAGGTCCGACAGTGCGGCACGCTAACATCGCGCCCGATGGATTTCCTGTTACTCGTCAAGGCGGCGATTCTCGGCGTCGTCGAAGGCTTGACGGAGTTTCTGCCGATCTCATCGACCGGGCATCTGATCGTCGCCAGCTCGCTGTTGCGCTTCACCGGCGAAAAGGTGCCGACGTTCGAGATCGCGATTCAAACGGGCGCGATGTTCGCCATCATCTGGGAATATCGCGTCAGGTTGTTCGGCACCGCCGCCAATATCTTTCGGGAACGTGTCGCGCAACGCTTTGCGCTGAACGTGTTGATCGCGTTCACCCCGGCGGTAATACTGGGATTGACGCTGGGCGGCATCATCAAAGCACATCTGTTTCATCCGGTACCGGTCGCACTCGCGTTCGTGATCGGCGGATTCATCATCCTGTGGGTCGAGCGGCGCCATCATCGCGCGTTCGGCGAGCGCGACCTGCAAGGCACACGGGTGGCAAGAGTCGAAACAGTCGACGACATGACGCCGCTTGACGCGCTCAAGATCGGCATCGTGCAGTGCGCGGCGCTGATTCCCGGCACCAGCCGCTCTGGCGCGACGATCATCGGCGCGATGCTGTTCGGCTTTTCGCGCAGGGCGGCGACCGAGTTCAGTTTCTTTCTGGCGATTCCTACGTTGATCGGTGCCGGAATCTATTCGATGTGGAAGCAGCGCGACCTGTTCGCCGTTGCCGATGTTCCGATGTTCGTGGTTGGGCTGACCTTCGCCTTCGTGTCAGCGCTGATCTGCGTCCGGTGGCTGATCCGCTACGTGTCGACGCACGACTTCACGATATTTGCCTGGTACCGGATCGCGTTCGGCGGCGTGATCCTTCTTACCGCGTATTTCGGCTGGGTTGATTGGGTGCGGTGATGGACGAAGCCAGCAAGTGGCGCTGGATCGATATCACGCTGGCGATTGCGGCGGCTGTGGTCGTTGCCTATGGCGTGCTGGTGCTGAATTGGTCCGTCTTTGTGGTGATCGCGCTGTTCTGGTTCGAGAACGTCGTGATCGGCGTGCTGAACGTCGCGAAGATGCTGATCGTCGGCGTTCGCATGGGTGCCGTCGGCATCATCGGGGCGGTGGCGCTGGGGTCGTTCTTCGTCGTGCACTACGGGATGTTCACGGTGGGGCACGGCGCCCTCCTCGCGCAGCTCTTTGGCCGCGCCGAGCTCGGCGGCTCGCTGAACGGTCTGTTTGAGCCGGCCGCACGCATGCTCGATTACCTGCTGACCGACCGCGACGCGTGGTTCGCGGTGTTGGGCATCACGCTGCTGCAGGTTGCCGTGTTCTTTCGCTGGTGGGGCACAAGCCGCAGCGACCCGCTACCGGTGCCGGGGCTGATGCTCGCGCCGTATGGCCGCGTGATCATCCTGCACGTGACGCTGATCGTCGGCGGAATACTGGCAGCGCTGCTGCAGGCGCCGGTGCTCGGCGCACTGATGCTGGTGGCGTTGAAACTTGTATTCGACGTCGTCGCCGCCGGGTGGGTCGTAAAAGGGCAATTGATGCCGGCCATTGCGAGGTCGGACCCGCGGAGCGAGAATGCAACCCGCCCGTGACGAAGTGCACGAGCTCACCGCGCTGCTGCGGTCGCGCTTTCCGATCATTCTGATCCAGTCGCACGAGGAACCGCGGATCCTCGAGCTGCTGCACAAGGCGGCGAATCTCGAGAACCAGATCATGATGACGTGGAGCATCACGTGCGGGATTCGACGGCACGGTCGCAGTGATAAAGAGTCGGCCATCTATCAGACCAACGACTTGCTCGACATGCTGAAGCATATCGACAAGACCGCGCAGAACGGCATCTATGTGCTATGCGATGCGCATCCGGGATTCAAGGATCCGGTATGCATGCGGCTGATCCGCGAGATTGCGCTGTCGCATTCGAAGACCGCGCGCACACTGGTGTTCATCAGCCCGCGGCTCGACGAGCTGCCATCGGAAGTGCTACGACTTTCCGCGCACTTTCATCCGCGGCTGCCCGATCGGGACGCCATTCGCACGCTGGTCAGCGAAGAAGCCAGGCGCTACGAGCAGCAGACCGGCGAGCGGCCGCGCGGCGACAAGCAGGCGCTCGAGATGCTGATCATGCATCTGCTCGGAATGGAGCAGGACGACGTGCGGCGGCTGGTGCGGCAGGCTTTGCGAGACGATGGCGCGATCAGCCAGGATGATGTGCGCCGGGTGCTGGCGACCAAGTATGAAGCGCTGGGCGGGGCGGCATCGCTGGCTTATGAAGAGAGCAAGGTGAAGTTTGCCGATGTCGGCGGCCTGGCACGGCTGAAACACTGGATCGGGCTGCGGCGCAAGCCGTTTCTCGATCCGAGCGACCGCAATGTCGATCGTCCGAAAGGCATCGTGCTGCTCGGCGTGCAGGGTGGCGGCAAGAGCCTGGCTGCGCGCGCGGTTGCGGGCGAATGGGGCGTGCCGCTGATGCGGCTCGACTTCGGCGCTCTATATAACAAGTACTACGGCGAGACCGAGCGCAATCTGCGCAACGCGTTTGCCGCGGCCGAGGCGATGTCGCCGTGCGTATTGTGGATCGACGAGCTGGAGAAGGGAATCTCGACCGACGGCGGGGAGGGCGACGGCGGTGTGTCGCGCCGCGTGCTCGGCAGCCTGCTGACATGGATGTCGGAGCGAACGCAGCCGGTGTTCATCGTCGCGACGTCTAACGACATTTCGCAGCTGCCGCCGGAGTTGATACGCAAGGGACGTTTCGACGAAATCTTCTTCGTTGACTTTCCTGACTCGGACGCGCGTGCGCAGATCGCGACGATTCATCTGAAAAAGCGCGGCTATGACCCGGCGCAGTTCGATGTGCCGGGTCTCGCGCAGTTGGCGAAGGACTTTTCGGGCGCCGAGATGGAGCAGGCGATTGTCTCGGCGTCGTTCGAGGCGGGTGCTCGCAACGAGACGCTGCGCCCGGCGGATGTCCTCGCAGAGATCGAACGCACGCGGCCGTTGGCGGTCATCATGTCGGAGCGAATCGACGCCTTGCGCGCGTGGGCGGCAGAGCGCGCGGTGTTTGCGGACGACCCCGAGCACCACGCTGAAACCTAACGTCGGCGAAACACTAGGTCCCACGCCTCGTGGCCGAGTTGCTCGCCGCGCGCATGAAACTTGGTCATCGGTCGCTCGCACAGCGGATTGCTGGCGGCAGTCGCATACTCCGCGTGCAGGTTGGCGAGCCGCGGCTCGGCCGCCAGCACTTCCAGCATCTGCTGCGCGTAGTCGTGCCAATCGGTCGCGCAGTGCAGGTAGCCGTCCGGTGCCAGCCGCTCGGTGAGCGTAGTGATGAAAAGCGGCTGAATCAGCCGTCGCTTGTTATGACGCTTCTTCGGCCACGGGTCGGGAAAGAAAACATGAATTCCGGCCAGCGAGCCGGAGGCGATCATGTCGCGCACGACCTCGACCGCGTCATGATGCACGATGCGCACGTTGGCAAGCTGCCGCTCGTCAATGTTTTTCAGCAGCGCGCCGACTCCCGCCGTGAAGACTTCAACGCCGAGAAAGTTAACGTCCGGCCGCGATTGGGCAATCGCCACGGTCGCCTCTCCCATCCCGCAGCCGATTTCGAGCACGGTTGGTGCCTCGCGGCCGAAGGTGCGCGCGAAGTCGAGCGGAGCAACCGCATACGGGATTCCGAACGCCGGCAGTAGCTGATCGAACGCACGGCGCTGCGCTTGCGTGAAACGGCCGCGGCGCAACGCAAAGCTTCGGATATGTCGATCGTTCAAGCCGCCTTGCTCGGCGCGATCACGCCGCCGGTCGGAGAACTGGGGCTTGCGCTGTAAAGCTTCTTCGGCATCCGACCAGCGAGAAACGCATCGCGCCCGGCTTCGACCGCCTTGCGCATCGCCCCCGCCATTTTTACCGGATCTGTAGCCAGCGCGACCGCGGTGTTCATCAGCACGCCCGCGCACCCCAGCTCCATCGCAATCGTGGCATCGCTTGCAGTGCCGACTCCGGCGTCGACGATCACCGGCACGCGCGCCTTCTCGAGTATCAACTGGATGTTCCACGGATTCAGGATGCCCATCCCGGAACCGATCAGCGATGCGAGCGGCATGACTGCAACGCACCCGATCGACTCCAGCGTCTGCGCCTGGATCGGATCGTCGCTGCAATAGACCATCACCTCGAAGCCGTCTTGGACCAGCGTTTCGGCGGCCTTGATCGTCTCCGGCATGTTCGGATAGAGCGTGGCGGGATCACCGAGCACTTCGAGTTTCGTCAGCGCATGGCCGTCCAGCAGCTCGCGCGCCAGGCGCAACGTCCGAACGGCGTCGTCGGCCGTATAGCAACCGGCACTATTGGGCAGGATTGTGTACCTCGACGGCGGCAGGACGTCGAGTAGGTTGGGCTCGCCGCGTGTCTGCCCGATGTTGGTGCGGCGGATCGCGACCGTGACTATCTGCGCGCCGCTGGCCTCGACCGCCAATTTGGTTTGCGCCAGATCGCGGTATTTGCCGGTGCCGATCAGCAGGCGCGACGCGAAGCGGCGCACTCCGATGTGTAGCGTGTCGTCGCTCATCAGCCGCCTCCGACCGCGACGACGATCTCGAGCCGATCGCCATCGGCAAGACCCGTACAAGCGTGGAGGCTTTTCGGAACGATTTCGCCGTTGCGTTCGACGGCGACCCGCTTGCCTGCGGTGTCAAGTTCGGCCAGAAGCTGCGCGACAGTGATTGCAGCCGGCAAGCGGCGCGCTTGTCCGTTTACTGCGATCGAGATGGTTGAAGTGTTCATAGAAATTGGTTTGGAGCGGGTGATGGGGATCGAACCCACGTCTTGAGCTTGGGAAGCTCAGGTCCTGCCATTGAACGACACCCGCACTGAAAGTCGAAATTTACAGCAGGGTTTGCGAGCGTGCCTGGACTGTAATTGACCAACGGGATCGGCGACCAAGCGTACGACTTCGTGCCTTCGCACGAAGTTGGGCCGGCAGATCGATAAGCTTCAAACAGTCGATCCACCGGCAATGATCCCTACCCCGTGGAGATGACTATGAAGAAAGCATGGTTGGCAATTCCGGCAATGGCGTTTTGTATGGGCTTCGCGCCCATTGCATCTGCAGATGAGATTTTCAAGTTCGAGGATTTTTTCAAGATGGCCGATACCAATAAAGACGGCATGATGACCAAGCAGGAGTTCATGAACGCCGCCGGCAAGCGCTATGACGTGATGATGGCCAAGATGAAAAAGATGCCCGGCGACAAGGGCAAGATGTATATGAAGGGCGACATGATGACGAAGGAAGGCGCCAAGATGTTCGTCGACGAGTGGAAGGTGTACAGCGGCGCATAGTCGTCATGCGTGGCTAAGTTTTAAAGAGCAGGGCCCTTGTCGGGCCCTTCTTCTCCATCTTTAAGTGAGGCTGCAAGCTTCGCGTAAGCAACCGGGCGCATCGTCCGCCGCCTGTTGACCGCACGGGCGAGGTAGCCGCCCGCGTTCGATGACGTCGGATCGCAAGTTATCGCCTGCCGTCTTGCTCGCCGCGTTGGGCGTTGTCTACGGCGACATTGGCACCAGTCCACTTTACGCATTCAAGCAAAGCCTGACCGGACCGCACGGCGCCGGCGTTACCGCCGAGGCGGTCTACGGCGTGCTGTCGATGATCTTCTGGGCCGTCACAGTGGTGGTATCGATCAAGTACGTGCTGCTCGTGCTGCGCGCGGACAACGACGGCGAGGGCGGAATCCTCGCCCTGCTGGCACTCGTGCTGAGGCAACTGCCGGCGGCGGGCCGACTGCGCAGGGCCGCGATCGGCGCTGGCCTGATCGGCGCTGCGATGTTCTACGGCGACAGCGTCATCACACCGGCGATCTCTGTGCTGTCAGCCGTCGAGGGCTTGCAGGTCGTGTCGCCGGTGTTCGCACCGCTCGTGCTCCCGTTGACGCTTGCGGTGCTGGTAGCACTATTCGCAGTGCAGAGCAGGGGAACCGCTCGCGTTGGCCAGGCGTTCGGCCCGATCATGGTGGTGTGGTTCGTCTCGCTCGGCGTGCTCGGACTGGTACAGATCGTCCAGCAGCCTCACGTGTTGCTCGCGCTGGATCCGCTGTACGCGCTGCGCTACGCAGCGGCGCATCCCGGCAACACCTTCATCGTGATGGGAGCGGTGTTTCTGGCGCTAACCGGGGCCGAGGCCCTCTATGCCGACATGGGTCACTTTGGAGAGCGGCCGATTCGCATTGCGTGGTTCTGGCTCGTGATGCCGTGCTTGTTGCTTAACTATTTTGGCCAGGGCGCCCTGATGCTCACTTTCCCCGACGCTGCTTCCAACCCGTTCTTCCTGCTGGCACCCAGTTTTCTACAGCTGCCGCTGGTGTTTCTGGCTACAGCAGCCACCGTTATTGCGTCGCAAGCGGTTATCTCGGGCGCATTCTCGATCACGAGCCAGGCCATCAAGCTGGGGTATCTGCCACGCATGCAGGTTCAGTTCACCTCCAGCACGGAATCGGGGCAGATCTACGTTCCGCTGGTCAATGTTCTGCTGCTGGTGATGGTGATGCTGCTCGTGATCGGTTTCGGCAGCTCGTCGAATCTTGCCGCGGCTTACGGAGTGGCGGTCGCGACCACGATGGTCGTGACGACACTGGGCGTCATCGTGGTGGCCCGCTTCAAGTGGTTCTGGTCGCCGGCGAAAGTGTTGCTGGTTTTCCTGCCACTGCTTGCGGTCGACGCCGTGTTTCTCGCTGCCAACAGCGTGAAGATCCCCAATGGCGGGTGGTTTCCGATCGCGTTCGCGGCGGCGCTGTACCTGACCTTTGCGACGTGGAAGCGGGGACGCTCGCTGATGAATCAGCAGCTGAAGAAAAGCGGGATCGAGCTGCAGCCGTTTCTCAAGAGCCTGTCGATCTATCCGCCGCAGCGTGTTGAAGGCACCGCCGTGTTCATGACGCTCGAGCCCGGGTATGTTCCGCACGCGTTGCTGCACAACTTGAAGCACAACCGCGTCATGCACGAGCGCGTGATATTCCTGACGGCGATCAGCCGCACGATCCCGCATGTCGATCCCGTCGATATGACCGAGTTGGAGGATCTCGGCGACGGCTGCTATGCGGTCAAAGTTCGGCTCGGATTCCAGGATCCGTTTGATGTCACTTTCTTCCTCGCCATACTGGCGCGCCAGCACGACTTCGAAGTGCTTCCTGCCGAAACGTCATTTTTTCTGTCGCGCCAGGCAGTGATCACCAGCGGAAAGGGCGCGATGGCCGCTTGGCGGCGCCGCATGTTCGGATGGATGCTGCGCAATGCACAGCCCGCATCGGACTTCTTCCGCATTCCGCCGAACCGGGCAATCGAGATCGGAACGCAGGTCGCGATTTGACTCCGTGCTAGCTGCGACAATCGCGGCATGCAGGTCGAACCGTTTCTGATCGAGCCGCAGCGCGCACGAGACTGGCCGCGCGTTGCCGAGTTGCTGCGTCAGGCCGACCTGGCGGATCAGGACCTGAACGCCGGTCGTGCGCCCGTCGACTTTCTGGTGATGCGTGAGGCGGGGCAGGTCGTCGGAGCGGTCGGCCTGCAAAACGCAGATGGCGCGGGGCTGCTGAGATCGCTGGTCGTCACACCGTCACTGCATCGGCAGGGTCGTGGCGCCGCGCTCGTCGCCGCCGTCGAGCAGCTTGCTACCCG